>NZ_JBHWVM010000082.1:0-35509 GCF_042736805.1 Streptomyces sp. NPDC060031 | reverse complement strand
CGACATCTCGAAGCGTGGAGGGCGGCCGCCTCGCGTGCCCCCGGAAGCGGTAGATCTCAGCAGGTCGGATGACATGCGAGGTTAAAGATCAAGCTGAGAAGCTGGCTGCTTACAACAAGCTGGCCGGTCCGGCCGTCAAGGCCGGGGGCGGTCGGATCCTCGCCCGTGACAGTCGGGTCGTGGCGCATGACGCCGGAATCGCCGAGCGCACCGTCCTGATCGAGTTCGACAGCTTCGAGCAGGCCGTCGCGGCGCACGAGAGTGCGGCCTACCAGGAGGCGCTGATCGCCCTCTCCGACGGCGTCGAGCGCGACTTCCGCATCGTCGAAGGCATCGACTGACCGAGGCCCAGTCGGATCTTCACTGAAGTCAGGGTGGTGAGGCCCGAGCTGGGTCTGAGCAACGCCAAAACGGCGTGCTTCCTCTGCAGGCAGTTGGGGGTGGTCGCGCCGGTGCGGGGAGGTGAACAGGCAGGTGAGCGCGATGACTTCGGGGTAGGTGGCCACTTCGATTCGGGGCTCGCAGGGACGGTGGGGATCACCGAACAGGTCCTCGCCCAGCACTTCGAGTCGGCGGTTCCACCTCTGGCGAAGAGGCTCTCCGCTCTGCTCACCGGTGAACCACCTGGTCAGGCAGTCGCGGGCGTCGATGAAGGCCAGCTCGGTGAAGGGATGGGCGCCCCGGCGGACGATCCGCCGAGGAGTTCGCGGCGCGCCGGAGGCAGTGCGGGGACGGCCGTTGCGGCCTTGGTGCGGGCGGCGATCCGCCGGTCGGGCCCGCTCTCGGCGCGCGTCAGCAGGCCGTCGATGACGACGGCGATGGCGTCCTCGTCGGTGTCGTCGGCGCCCTTGGCGGCCAGCACGGCTCGGGCATGGCGGACGCCGCCCCCTCCGGAACAACGAAGAGACCACCCATCCGGCCGGGGTGGGCTCTTCGTTCCAGGGCCTGTCCGACGGGTCGCGTCACCGACCCCGCACCTGACAGCACTGCCACCCGCATGGCCCAACAGGACGTGCCACCCACATGGATGAGAAGCTGAATAACGCCCCACCCGAGGCAACCCGTGAAAGGGGAACCGAATGCGCATTCGACGAATCCTCGCCGCCGTCATCGCCACGGCAGCCCTCGCCGGACTCGGCCTCACAGGCGCCGCCACCGCCACCGCCGCCACCGCCACCGCACAGGGTGCCCCATCCACCGTCACCCCTTCTGAGTGCAAGCAGGGCGGCGGAACACCCGCGATCAATGAGGATGGCAATTACTGCAAGGGCGGTACGCAGGACGGGCAGCAGATCGACTAACCCCACAAGGCGCCCCGCAGCCACGCGCAGCGGGGCGCTCCGCGCGAGCGGAGCCGGGAGAGTCGGAGGGCTGTGCCGACCCCTCGGGCACGCTGGGTCCGAGTCGGCCCGAAGCACGCGGCCGGCGGGAGCTCCCGAACGCCGTCGCGCGGGAGCGCAGCGAGCTGCCAAGGTTTGCGCGGCCCGGGGGTTTCCTGCTCAAGCTCGCGGAGGCGAGCGAGGTAGTCCTGAGCGGCAGCGGCAGGCTCGGCCGCGCATCGGTTCCGCATCTCGGCTGCCAGCTCGCCGCTCGTCATGATGAGCGAAGGGACGGACTGGCGCTCGCCTTCGAGGGCGCGCTCGCCCATGACGAACGCCTGCGCCAAGCCGCCCTTGATCAGCAGGTCACAGACAGCGTGGGTGATGGCGGTCTGGGGCGGCACGCTGACGTGGACGACCGGCAGCCGCCCTGCGGCGGCCGGGCCGAGTCGCTTACGGACCAGGGGTTCATAGTTGCGGCCGAGTTGGGCGATGGCAGTCGTCTTGCCGGTCCCGGACTGGCCGGTGACGATCAGCCCACGGCGGCCGGAGATCTGGTGCCGGTTGAACAGAACCAGGCGCTGTCCGGTGGTGAACACCCTCGCGGGCAGTCGGGGTGTCCACAATCACGAGCCGGGAGTGGTAGGCCAGCCGAGGCCAGCCGCCAGCCGGGGCTCGTTGTAAGCGAGCCGCTTCTCCTCGGCCAGAGCCTTGAAGGCCCTCAGCGAGAGCACGGCCGGGCAGACCGGGGCATCGACGACGAACTCTCGCCAGCCGTCCTTGGTGGTAATCGGGTTGTTCTCACCGTCAGGGGCGTCAGGCGGAACTCCCGGCGAGCGCCTGACCGCCTCCGGCATGGCCTGGGTGACGTACCACCTGCCCGGCCCGCGGCGGCCCGACGGACGCCGCGGGTAAACCCCGGAATGATCAGCGCCGCTCCAGCCGGGCCACCCGGCCCTTCTCACCCGCCGCCCAGCAGCCCCCGTCGGGCGCGCAGGTGACGGTGTCGTACGAGCCCGCGTCCAGCGCCCGCCAGGTGCGGCCCCCGTCCACCGTGACGTCCGTGCCGGTGGGGCCCACCGCCAGCGCGGTCGCGCGGCCGAACGGATGCCAGGCGACCCCCGAGCGGTAGGCCGGCGGGGGCGCCGCCGCCTGCAGCCAGGTGCGGCCCGCGTCCGCGGAGACCGCCGCGGCCCGCGGTGACGGCTGGCCGGTGCGGTAGTCGCCCCCGACCGCGAGACCCCTCGTACGGTCTCGGAAGGCGAGGCCGAAGACCCCGCGCGCAGGATCGCCCGCCGGGACCGTGGAGTCGGCCACCCCCCAGGTCAGGCCGCGGTCGGCGGAGTGCAGGACCCGTCCGGCGGCCCCGCCGCCGGTGGCGAGCCAGACGTCGCGGGAGCCCGCGGAGACCAGGCACTGCCCGCTGGCCGCGAAGCCGGCCTCGCCCGGCAGCGCCTGCGGCATCCCGGCGCTCGGCAGCGGCTGCCAGCTGCGTCCGCCGTCGGCCGTGGCGAGGAGACGGAACCTGCCGTCCACCGGGTCGCTCATCGCCAGCCCGTGCCGGGAGTCGAAGAAGGTCAGGCAGTCGTAGAAGGCCCGCGGGTCGGGGTTGCGGAAGGCCTCGGTCCAGGTCGCGCCGCCGTCCTCGGTCCGCAGCACCCGGGAGGCCTCCCCCTCGCCGATGGACAGGGCCACCGCGCGGCGCGAGTCGAAGGCCTCGATGTCGCGCAGCTCCAGGCCCTCCGCGACGGCGCCCGGCGGGGAGACGTCCCGCCAGCTGCGGCCGCCGTCCACCGTGCGCAGCACCGTCCCCTTCGATCCGGCCACCCACGCCGTGGACCGGCTCACCGCCGAAAGGCCCCGGAAGCGGGAGTCCTTGCCGGTCTCCTTCAGGGCCCAGTTCGCGCCGCGCAGGCCCGCGTCCGACTCCCCCGCCGCCTGCGCCGGGGCGGCCATGACCCCCATCAGCAAGACAGCCGTGCACATGCCAACTCCCAGAAGTCTCATGGCGCCGGAAGCTAACGCACCCGGAAATCCCCGTCCAGGGCGCGTCCCCGCCGTCGTACGGTCGCCCGCCGGCCGGCGCGGGGCGGCGGGGAACCGAGCGTGACCACCCCGGACGGCGTAGTGCACGGGGAGACCACGGCGATCCTTGCGCCTGTGGAGTGAGCGGTAACCAGCCGTACTGGGAGCACTGCGGAGCCCGCGGCGGCGACCGGGCTCCGCCCCGCGCATCGCCCGGCCCGTCACGCTGTGCGATCACACGGTTGGGTTCCGGCCATTCGGTGACACAGCTCACGCAACCTCGCGTGCACGGATTTGCCGTTTCCGGCGTCTATCCGGTTGTCGGGCTCCACCCCAAAGCCCGGCAGCAGATCCGCAGCAAGGGAGCGAGCCTTGATCACCGTCATCGAGCAGGCCGTGCAGGCCCGACTGGTCGCCACCGCGCCGAAGGTCGACACCGTACCCGTCACGCTCTGCTACGACCGATCGGATCCCTTCGCCGTCCGCATGGCCTTCCCCGCCCCCGCCACGCTGGAGGGCGTCGAGGTCTCGTGGACCTTCGCGCGGGAGCTCCTGGAGGCGGGACTGGACCGCCCGGCCGGTTACGGCGATGTCCGCGTGCGCCCGTACGACGCCGACCGGACCACGGTCGAGTTCCACGCACCCGAGGGCGTCGCGATCGTGCTGATGCTGACGGCCGAGCTGCACCGGTTCCTCGAACGGACCGCGACGGTCGTACCGCCCGGCCTGGAACACCTCTACCTCGATGTGGACCACAGCCTGACCGAGCTCATGCGCGACTCCTGCTGAGCCCCCTTCACCCCGTCCAGGTCCTTAAATCGTTTGCGGGCGGCTTCGGCCGCCCGTAATTTCGTAGGCGCCCCATCGCCGTCGAAACGGAGCAGGACATTGCTCGTCTGAGGTCCGAGACACCGACCACCGTCATCACCTGACCCCCGTCATCGACTGACCTCGTCATCGACTGAGCTCGTCATCGACTGACCGTCGGCTGTCTCCCCGCGTTGCACGCACCACTCACGCAACCTGGAGGCCTCCATGAGCCACGCTCCGACCTATCTCACCTGCTCCGCCCTGTCCTTCGACTGGCCTGACGGAACCCCCGTCTTCGACGGCTTCCAACTCGCCGTCGGCCCCGGCCGCACCGGCCTGATCGGGCTCAACGGCAGCGGGAAATCCACCCTGCTGAAACTGCTCGCCGGTGAACTGACCCCGTCCAACGGGCAGTTGTCCACCGCCGGGACGGTCGGGTACCTCCCGCAGACCGTCACCCTCGACACCGCGCTGCGCGTGGACCAGGCGCTCGGCATCCACACCACCCGCGCCGCCCTGCACGCCATCGAGGCGGGCGGGGCCACCGAGGCCAACTTCGCCGCGGTGGGCGACGACTGGGACGTGGAGGAGCGGGCCCTGGCCACGCTCGACCAGCTCGGGCTCGCCCGGATCGGCCTGGACCGCACCGTCGGGGAACTGTCGGGCGGCGAGTGCGTACTGCTGCGGCTGGCTTCCCTGCTGCTGGCCCGCCCGGACATCCTGCTGCTCGACGAGCCGACCAACAACCTCGACCTGCGCGCCCGCCGCCGCCTGTACGCGGCGGTCGAGTCCTGGTCCGGGGTGATGGTCCTGGTCAGCCACGACCGGGAGCTGCTGGAGCGGGTCGACCAGATCGCGGACCTGCGCGACGGCGAAGTCCGCTGGTACGGAGGCAACTTCACGGACTACGAGGAGATGCTCGCCGCCGAGCAGGACTCGGCGGAGCGGATGGTCCGGGTCGCGGAGGCCGACGTACAGCGGCAGAAGCGCGAACTTGCCGACGCCCAGCTCAAATTGGCCCGGCGCAAGCGGTACGGCCAGAAGATGAACGACACCAAGCGCGAGCCGAAGATCGTCATGGGCGCCCGCAAGCGCGCGGCGCAGGAGTCGGCCGGGAAACACCGCATCATGCACACCGAGAAGCTGGCGCAGGCGAAGGAGCGGCTGGACCAGGCGGTGGAGGCGGTCCGGGCCGACGACGAGATCCGCATCGAACTGCCCGCCACCCAGGTCCCGCCGGGGCGGCGCGTGCTGACCCTGTCCGGCCTGCGCCTGGCCCACGGGGCCACGGTGGCCGGCGAGTGGGAGCTGCGCGGTCCGGAGCGGATCGCACTGGTGGGCCGCAACGGCTCGGGCAAGACCACCCTGCTGCGGACGATCGCGGGGCAGCTCGCGGCGGAGTCCGGGGAGGCGGTGACGCACGTACCGACGCGGTTCCTGCCGCAGCGACTGGACGTACTGGACGACGGCCGTTCGGTCGTGGAGAACGTGGCGCGGTTCGCACCGCACGCCACGAACAACCTGATCCGGGCGCGGCTCGCGCACTTCCTGTTCCGGGGAGCCCGCGCGGACCGGCCGGCGGGCACGCTGTCGGGCGGTGAACGGTTCCGGGCGACGCTGGCGGCGCTGCTGCTGGCGGAGCCGGCGCCGCAGCTGCTGATGCTGGACGAGCCGACGAACAACCTCGACCTGGCGAGCGTACGGCAGCTGACGGACGCGCTGGATTCGTACGAGGGGGCGCTCGTGGTGGCCAGCCACGACGTGCCGTTCCTGGAGTCGATCGGCATCACGCGGTGGCTGCTGCTCGACGGCGAGCTGCGCCCGACGACGGCCGACGAGGTCAGGGAGTCCCTGTGGCACGGATAGGCGGGGGAAGCAGGGCCCAGGACCCGGTGCCGCCCGGAGGGCGGGGCTGAGCCCGCGACCGTCGCCCACCGCCGCTCCCGCCCCGGTCTCGGCCGTCAAGGCGGGAGCGGCGACCACCTACTCGCGTGACTTTGACTCTTCGGTGCCCAACTCAGACCGCTCCCAAACTGCACAGATAACTAGATGTAACCGGACATACCAACGCCTGGGGCTTGGCTGGCCTTGATGTCAGGCTTAACCTACGACTCCGTAGGCTACGGAACCGTAGGTAATTCGCTTTGCACCCAGGAGTACCCGTGACGATCACTTCTCCCCACCTCGGCAGCTCGGAGGCGTGGACCGACGCCAAACTGCTGTACGCGCTGGAAGAGGTGGTTGAGAAGGAGCTCAACCGGCACCTGAAGGTCACCAAGGACTGGATGCCCCACGAGTACGTCCCGTGGAGCGACGGCCGGAACTTCCCGGGCTTCTTCGAGGACGGCGAGGCCTGGGACCCGGAGCAGTCCAAGGTCACCGAGATCGGCAAGATCGCGCTGGTCGTGAACCTGCTGACCGAGGACAACCTCCCCAGCTACCACCACGAGATCGCCTCGCTCTTCGGCCGCAACGGCGCCTGGGGCACCTGGGTGCACCGCTGGACCGCCGAGGAGGGCCGCCACGGCATCGTGATGCGCGACTACCTGTTGGCCTCGCGCGCCGTGGACCCGGACAAGCTCGAGGCCTTCCGGATGCAGCACATGTCGGAGGGCTTCGAGTCCGACAACCGGCACTCGATGCTGCACTCGGTGGCGTACGTCGCCTTCCAGGAGCTCGCGACCCGCATCTCGCACCGCAACACCGGCCACCAGTCCGGTGACCCGGTCTGCGACCGGATGCTCGCCCGCATCGCGCAGGACGAGAACCTGCACATGGTCTTCTACCGCAACCTGCTGGGCGCGGCCTTCGAGATCGCCCCGGACCTGACGATGGAGGCCGTGCGGGACGTCGTCGTCAACTTCCGGATGCCGGGACACGGCATGCCCGGCTTCGAGCGGATGGCCGCCCAGATGGCGATCGGCGGGGTGTACAACCTGCGGATCCACCACGACGACGTGCTGAGCCCGGTGATCCGCTTCCTGAAGATCATGGACATCGACGGCCTCGGCCCGGACGGCCAGAAGGCCCAGGAGGAGCTCGGGCTCTTCATGAACGGTCTGGACAGCGAGGCCCGCAAGTTCGACGAGCGCCTGGCCGCCCGCGCGGCGCGCATCGCGGCCCGCAAGGCCTGATCGCGAAGCCTGATCACCAGGCCCCATCGCAGCACTGAGCACACGGCCTGATCGCAAGATCCGGCCGAAGAAGCCCTGACGGAGCCCGCTCCGTCAGGGCTTCGGCCTTTGCCGCGCCGTCCGGTCAGCCGCGCGGACGCAGGGCGAGGCGCTCGGCCTCCGAAAGGCCTCCCCAGACACCGAAGCGCTCGTCGTTGTCCAGGGCGTACTCCAGGCACGCCGCCCGACCCTCGCACGCCCCGCACAGCCGCTTCGCGTCGCGCAGCGACGAGCCGGGCTCGGGGAAGAAGAAGCCCGGCCCCGTCTGGGCGCACAGGGCGAGCTCGTACCAAGCGGTGGCACTGGTGGCGGTGGCGGTGGTGGTGTTCATCGACATGCGGGAGAGCCTCGCCGCAGGAGATGGACGTCCGATCAACGCCTGATCAACAACCGTTCACCGGCTCTGCGGCACGTCCTTGACGAACACGAGCCCGTCGGCGGCCGCCAGGTGGGCCGGGTCGAGCGGGGCGTAGCCGAACCACGGGGACACGCGGGGGGCGGGCAGCGCGTCATCGAGGCCGGCCGCCAGGCGAGCGGCGTCGATGACGTGACGCTCCCCCGGGAGCGCGTACAGGAGCCCTTCGACGGTGTCCGGCGGCGGAGTGTCCACTCCCCGGTGCCGGATCGTGCCGAGGGCCGTGGCCAGGAAGGCGTACTCCGCGCCCAGGTGGACGCTCACGAGCGCGCCGGCGCTCCACCACTCCAGCGGCAGGCCGCCCATCCGCATCGTGCTCTTCTCCCGCTGGAGATGGCCGTTGTGGGCGTGGACCAGTGCCGGGCCCCTTTCGGCCACGGCGAGGAGGTTGTCGGCCATCATCCGGTCCCGCAGGCCCACCAGCCGCGTCAGGCGGCTAGGTGAGGTGTCGGCCATCCAGAAGTGGTATCGCAGCAGGCCGGTGGCGGTGCGCCCGTACAGGCGCGCCCGGTCCCAGTCCTCCCGGGAGGTCTCCGCGATCAGGTGCGGCGTCTGCGCGTCGAGCAGCGCCACCAGATCATCGGCGAGCAGCCGCAGCTCCCTGGCCTCGGCCGACTGCCCCACGGACCGGGCGGGGTCCGTCATCGCGGCGGGGTCGGTCCACCGGTCGTCGGCACCGAGCAGGCGCTCGAGCGTCTCCGCGGTGCAGGGGAGCAGGCCCGCTTCCACCCGGGCCGCGAGGTAGTCGTGGAGTGCGGTGAGGGCCTGCCGGGGGCTCGCGGCGCCGGTGATCTCCAGCGGGCCGTCGAATCCGGCGAAGCGCAGCCGCTCGGACGCGGGCCGGCCGTCGTTGTACGCCCGCATCCAGCGCACGAGTGCGCGGTTGGCCGCGGACGCGCCGAAGCCGTGGCTGAATCCGCGTTCCATGACCTCGTCGGGGGTGCCGGCGCCCGAGGTGACGTGATCGTCCACGACCAGGCCCGCCAGGCAGTCGCTCTCGATCGCGATCGTCCGGTAGCCCTCCTGCTCGACGAGCTGCCGGAAGAGCTCGTTGCGCACGTCGAGCAGGGCGTCCTCGCCGTGGGTCGGCTCGCCCAGGGCGAGCAGCCGCGGCCGGGCCGACAGCAGCTTCATGACGGCGGCGGCCTCGACGGCATGCGCGGTGTCCTCGATGTCAGTAGCCATGCCTTCAACGGTATCGTTGAACCTTCGGTTGAAGCTTTTCCGCACCATCCTCAGGGACGTGGTCCAACGTGGTCCAAAACCTTCAAAGGGCTAGGCACCTCAGGCCGATCGACCTGGCGCGCGGGCACGGTCTGTCCACGCAGGCCATCAGGAACTACGAGGAGGCCGGCATCCTTCCGGCCGCCCATCGCACACCCCACGGCTATCGCACCTACACCCCCCTGCACGCGCGCGCCCTGGGCGCGTTCCTCGCCCTGGTGCCCGGCCACACCCACCAGACGGCGACGTCGATCATGCGGGCCGTGAACCAGGACGCGGTCGAGGAGGCGTTCCGGCTCATCGACGAGAGCCACGCCCAGCTGCTCGATGACCGGCGGACGCTGCGGGCTGTGGAGAGCGCCCTGGGCGATCTGGCGCCCGCCACGGCCGGTGAACCCGGCGCGTCGGTGTCCGGGCGGGACGGCACGTTCATCGGGCCGCTGGCAGGGGAGCTCGGGCTCCGGCCCGCGACGCTGCGCAAATGGGAGCACGCGGGGCTGGTGAGCCCGCGCCGCGACCCGCTGACCGGGTACCGCGTCTACGACGAGGCCGACGTACGGGACGCCCGGCTGGCCCACCAGCTCAGGCGCGGCGGCTACCTGCTGGAGCAGATCGCCCCGCTGATCGCCCAGGTGCGGGCGGCCGGCGGACTGGAGCCGCTGGAGGCCGCACTGAGCGACTGGCAGCGCCGGCTGTCCGCCCGCGGGCGGGCGATGCTGGCCGGCGCCGCCGAGCTGGAGGCGTACCTCCGCGCGCGCGGATCAGCCCCGGGGCCGGGCCTCCTCACAGAGTGAACGCCCCTCTGCCGACGGGCCGCCGACTCCGGGGCCGCCCTCAACTTCGGCGGCAGGAACTGGCAGGAGAGGTGGTGGCTCCACGGGCTCGATGCGGACGGCACGCCCTCGGAAGCGCGGGACATGAGTGAGGGGCCGGGGCCGGGGCCGAGCGACGGGGCCGAGCGACGGATGACACCCGAGCGCGCGGGGGTCAGTCCTCGTGTCTGGCGCGGCTCGGTTGGACGCGTTTGGGTTCGCCCGGCATCTTGGGGTAGTCCGGGGGGTAGGGCATGTCGCCCAGGCCGTGGTCGTGTTCCTGCCGCTCCGCGAGCTCCAGGGCGGCGTCGAGCGTGAAGGCGTGGTCGTCCATGTCCGCGTGCAGGTCGCCCAGTTCCGCGAAGCGCGCCGGCATCGTCACGATGTCGAAGTCCCGCGGCTCGGCGTCATCCAGTTCGTCCCAGCGCAGCGGCGCCGACACCGGGGCGTGGGGGCGCGGGCGGACGGAGTAGGCGCAGGCGATGGTGCGGTCGCGCGCCGTCTGGTTGTAGTCGACGAAGATCCGCTCGCCGCGCTCCTCCTTCCACCAGGCGGTGGTGACCTTCCCCGGCATCCTGCGCTCCAGGTCCCGGCCGATCGCGATGGCGCACCTGCGGACCTCCGTGAAGGTCCAGCGCGGCGCGATCGGCACGAAGACGTGCAGCCCGCGGCCGCCCGAGGTCTTGGGCCAGCCGCGCAGGCCCAGTTCCTCAAGGAGTACGCGCAGTTCGTGGGCGGCGGCCACCGCGTCGCGGTAGTCGGTGCCCGGCTGTGGATCCAGGTCGATCCGCAGCTCGTCCGGCCGGTCGGTGTCCGTGCGGCGTACCGGCCAGGGGTGGAAGGTGAGGCAGCCCAGATTGGCGGCCCACAGCACGGCGGCCGGCTCGGTCGGGCAGATCTCGTCGGCCGTGCGGCCGCTCGGGAAGGCGATGTGGGCGGTCGGGATCCAGTCCGGGAGGTTCTTCGGGGCCCGTTTCTGGAAGAAGGACTCGCCCTCCACCCCGTCCGGGTACCGCTCCAGGGTCGTGGGGCGGTTGCGCAGGGCGCGGGTGATTCCGTCCGCGACCGCGAGGTAGTACGCGGCGACGTCCCCCTTGGTGAGGCCGCGCTCGGGGAAGTACACCTTGTCCGGGTTGGACAGCCGTACCGCCCGCCCGCCCGCGTCCAGCTCGATGGCATTGCCCGCAGCACCCATGTGCGCCACGGTAGGCGGGCCCGGCCGGGTGCGCATACCGGGCGGGTCCGGACGTACCACAGCAAAATCGGAGGCATGGATCTGCCGGTGATGCCGCCCGTGAAGCCGATGCTCGCCAAGTCCGTGGCCAAGATCCCGCCCGGCATGCAGTACGAGGCCAAGTGGGACGGCTTTCGGGCCATCGTCCACCGCGACGGCGACGAGATCGAGATCGGCAGCCGCACGGGCAAGACCCTGACCCGGTACTTCCCGGAGCTGGCGGCGGCCCTGAAGGAGAACCTGCCGGCCCGCTGTGTCGTGGACGGCGAGATCGTCATCGTTCAGGGCGGGCGGCTCGACTTCGACCGCCTCACCGAGCGGATCCATCCCGCGGCCTCCCGCGTGAAGATGCTCTCCGAGGCGACCCCCGCCAGCTTCGTCGCCTTCGACCTGCTCGCGCTCGGCGACGAGGCGCTCCTCGACACCCCGCTCGCCGACCGCCGTACCGCGCTCGTCGACGCCCTTTCCACCGCTCGGCCCCCCGTTCATCTCGCGCCCGCGACCACCGATCCCGCGCTCGCGCGGGAGTGGTTCGAGCGGTTCGAGGGCGCCGGGCTCGACGGGGTGATCGCCAAACCCCTCGATCTCCCCTACCGGCCCGACGCCCGCCTCATGTTCAAGATCAAGCACGAGCGTACGGCCGATGTCGTCGTCGCCGGTTTGCGTTTCCACAAGAGCGGTCCGATTGTCGGATCGCTGCTGCTCGGGCTGTACGACGCCCAGGGCGCCCTCCAGCACGTGGGCGTCTGCGCCGCCTTCCCCATGAAACGCCGCGCCGAGCTGGTGGAGGAACTCCAGCCGCTGCGGATGGCCGACGCCGCCGGGCACCCCTGGGCGGCGTGGGCCGAGGAGTCCGCCCACGAGAGCGCCCGGCTGCCCGGCGCGCAGAGCCGCTGGACCGGCAAGAAGGACCTCTCCTGGATCCCGCTGCGCCCCGAGCGGGTCTGCGAGGTCGCGTACGACCACATGGAGGGCGACCGCTTCCGCCACACCGCCCAGTTCCGCCGCTGGCGGCCCGACCGCACCCCTGACAGCTGCACCTACACCCAGCTCGAGGAGGTCGCCGGCTATGACCTCGCCGAGGTCCTCGGGCCCGCCGGGTGACCTCAGCCCGCCGTCAGCTTCTCCCACTCGCCCCGGTCCGGCCCCGCCGCGTTCGGCTCGTAGCCGGGCCGCGCCGCCAGCCACCGCGCCACCCGGGCCCGTACCTGCGGGTCCGCGTACGCCCGCTCCGGCGGCTCGGCCAGGTGCCGGACCCGGGCCCGGGCCCGCATCACCTCCGGGTCCTCCAGCGCGCAGTCGAACAGCGCCGCCACCTCGCGGGCCGTCCCCGTACGCACGGCCCGGGTCGCGAACCGCTCGCCGATGGCCGTGTCGGCGACGACCTGGAAGTCGAACCACGGCTTCAGCGTGCGCACGGCCCACGCGTGGTACTCCGCGGCGAACCGCACCGACCCCGGGTCCGCGTGCGCCGTACGGGCCACCCGGAGCGCGGCCCACAGCGCGAGCGAAGTGCCCTGTCCCAGCGTCGGATTGGTATGGGTGATGGCGTCGCCGACGGGCACCAGCCCGGCCACCACCGGCCCCTGCTCGTCGACGTACGGGCTCCACCGGTTGTCGAGGCTCCCGGTGGCCAGTACGTCCGAGACCGGCTCCACCCCCGCCGCCAGCCAGGCCGCGCCGGGCGGGAAGGCCCGCGCCGCGGCCTCGAAGACGGCCGGATGGCGCAGCGCCGAGCGCGTGGTGTCCTCGGTGTGCACGAAGAGGGTGACGGCGAAGAGGCCGTTGTCGGCCGGGAACACCGCGCACCCGGCGAAGCCGCCGCCCGTCACCGTCCAGGGCCGGCGCGGCCCCTCCTCCCGTCCCCCGGGCAACCGGTACCAGCGGCAGAAGTACGCGAGGCCCGTACGGTGCCGTTCCACGAGCGCGGGCCGGCAGCCCGCCGCGGCGAGCCGGCGCTCGGCGCCGCCACGCCGTCCGCACGCGTCCACGACGAGGTCACCCTCGTACGCACCGGCCCCGGTGGTCACACCCGTGACACGGATCCCGGAGGTGTCCTGGACCGAGGTCAGCCCGGTGACCGACTCCCCGTAGCGCGCGACGACGCCCGGTTCGGCGCGCAGTGCGGTGGCCAGCGCGCTTTCCAGCACGATGCGCCGGGCCTGGAGCATGACGAGGTCCTCGTCGCCGGGGCGCGCGGGCGGGCGTACGTCGAACCAGTCCAGCTCGTGCCGCTCACGGGCGCCGAGCCTGAGCATCTCCGCGTAGACGTCGGGCAGTTCGTCGCGCAGGACGTTGCGGGCGGCGCCGAGCAGCGCGTGCGGCTGGGTCGCCTGCGGTACGGCCGGCCGGCGCCAGCCGAAGAAGTCGCGGTCGAGCGCGGTGCCGGGGGCCCGTGCGTCCCGCTCGAAGAGCTCGACGGCGTGTCCCGCACGCGCCGCGAGCAGCGCGGCGGCCTGCCCTCCGACTCCCCCGCCGATGACCAGCACATGTGCCACTGCGCCCCCCTGAGCCAATGAAACCGATGAACGGCTGAGCGGCTGAACCGATGGACCGATGGACCGATGGACCGCCGAAGCCGATGCGGCCGATGCGCCGTATGACGATCAGACCGCCCAGAGCCTGCGCGGACGGAACCTGGCCGAAACCCGCACACCTGTCCTACGAACGCCGGTGGGCCCGCAACGCGAGGCGGATCTCCTCCTCGACGAGGTCGGCATTGACGGCGGCGGCCACCTGTACGCCCTGCGCCGCCGCGCCCGCGACCTGCTGCACCGGATTGCCGACGTTCCCCGCCACCCACACCCCCGGCAGGGCGGTCGCGCCCGTCGCGGGGTCGGCATCGACGCAGGTGCCGAGGGCGTGGCCGTCGCGCTCCAGGGTGGTGAGGGGCAGGCCGAGGCTGGTCAGGACACCGGCGCGGGCGGTGAACCTCGGGGCCACCACGAGCGCCCGGCACTCCACGGTCCCGCCGCCGGCGAGGGTCACCCCGGCCAGCCGGTCGTCGCCGTCGTCTCCGCCGCCGTCCCCGTCCCCGTCCCCGTCCCCGTCGGCCACGAGCAGGCCGGTCACCTCGCCCTCCACCACCTCGATGCCCCGCGCCGCCAGCAGCTCCCGCTCCTCCCCCGCGAGCTGCCATGTGTGGGACAGCAGCGTCACGCTCTCGCTCCACTGCCGCCAGAGCTGCGCCTGGTGCACGGCGAGGGGGCCGGTGGCCAGTACCGCCAGAGGCCGCTCCCGCACCTCCCAGCCGTGGCAGTACGGGCAGTGCAGCACGTCCCGTCCCCAGCGGGCACCCAGCCCCGGGACCTCGGGCAGCTCGTCCACCAGCCCGGTCGCGACCAGCAGCCGCCCCGCCCGTACGGCCCGGCCGTCCGCGCAGCGCACCAGGAACTCCCCGCCGGGCAGCCGGTCCGCGGCGACGGCCGCACCGGAGCGGACCTCCCCGCCGTACCCGGCCACCTCGGCCCGCCCCCTGGCCAGCAGCTCGGCGGGGCTGGCCCCGTCGTGGCCGAGGTAGCCGTGCACGTTCGCGGCGGGGGCGTTGCGCGGGCTGCCGGAGTCGATCACCAGTACCGAACGGCGCGCCCGCGCCAGGGTCAGCGCCCCGGCCAGCCCGGCGGCCCCGCCGCCCACGACGACCACGTCGAACCGTTCGTCCTTCACGTTTCCCCTCACGTTTCCCTCCACCTCGTTCTCCACCCTTCCCTTCACATTTCCCTTCACCAGGCCCTCCCTTGACAAATGGTGTTGCCGAACCGGCAAATGGAGCCATGACCACGCACCAGCCGGACCGCGGACGCGACGACGACGAGGACCTCGCCGGCGTGCTCACCGCCGTGGGCCCCCGGCTGCGGGCCCTGCGCCGGGAGCGCGGCACCACGCTGGCCCAGCTCTCGGAAACCACCGGAATCTCACTCTCCACCCTCTCCCGGCTGGAGTCCGGTCAGCGCAAACCGACCCTGGAACTGCTGCTCCCGCTCGCCAGGGTCCACCGGGTGGCGCTCGATGAGCTGGTCGGCGCCCCGGAGACCGGCGATCCGCGGATCCGCCCGAGGCCCTTCGTCCGGCACGGAGACACCTACGTGCCGCTGACCCGCAACTTCGGCGGGGTGCACGCCTTCAAGCAGATCCTCCCGCCGCGCGACCCCGCGCTGCCCCCGCCCGAGCTCAAGGTGCACGAGGGCTACGAGTGGCTGTACGTCCTGTCCGGGCGGGTACGGGTGCTGCTGGGCCGCGAGCACGACCTGGTCCTCACCCCCGGGGAGGCGGCCGAGTTCGACACCCGCACCCCGCACGCCTTCTTCAACGCGGGTACGCAGCCCGCGGAGTTCCTCAGCCTGTTCGGCCCGCAGGGTGAGCGGATACACGTCCGCGCCCGCCCGTCCAAGCCCTCGGCCCCACCCTCGGAAGGACGCTCATGAGCTTCCCCGCCCACGAACGCGCCGTCCCCCGGCCCAACGCCGTCGTCGGCGTCGGCCTGGTCGTCGTCGGCGCCGACGGCCGCGTCCTGCTCGGCCAGGCACACGACGGCCGCTGGGAGCTGCCGGGCGGCAAGGTCGACCCCGGGGAGGGCTTCGAGCAGGCCGCCGCGCGCGAGCTGGCCGAGGAAACGGATCTGCGGGCGGCCCCGGAAGCCGTCCGGATCCTGTCGGTGCACATCGACGCGCGGTCCGGGGTGACCCGGCTGACGGCGGCCGCCGTCACCGACGCCGCCGAGGGCACCCCGGTCGTCACCGAGCCGCACAAGATCGCCCGCTGGCAGTGGTTCGCCCCGTCCGAGATCCCGGCCGCGCTCTATGCCCCCTCGGCGGCGGTCATCCGCACCTGGCGCCCCGAGCTGATGGCGACCCCGCCGCACGCGCCCTCGTACGACTACCCGACGGCTTGACCCACGCGCGAGCCGCCCCTACGTACGCCCCGCCGCCGCCCGCGACGCGAAGTAGCCCTCCTCCAGGTCCTCGGCCAGCAGCCGCTTCGCGATGGCGTCCGCCGCCACCCGCAGCTCCGCGCTGCGCGGCCGCCCACGGTCCTTCTCCAACTGGTCCCCGAGCCATCCCGCCCACGCCGCCGAGATGACATCGGCCTCCCGCTGCCCGCCCGGGGTGAGCGAGAAGAAGCCGTTCTCCCGCGTCAGGTAGCCCTCGTCCGCCATCCGCTCGAACACCGGCAGCAGCACCTCCGGCGGCAGCGACCGCCGCGAGGCCATCAGGCCAAGGCTGGCGTGGCCGACCGTCCGGGTCAGCAGGTCCACCTGCATGACCGCCCAGGCGCCCGCCATGTCGAGCCGCGTGTCGCAGGCCGCCACGATGCCCCGGGCGGTCTCCGGCCCCATGTTCCGCACGAGCTTGCCCACCGCCAGCTCCAGCAGCTTCGCCGAGCCCCCGGAGGCGGTGGCCGGCGAGGCGAAACCGTCGCCCATGTCCGTCGATCCGGCCCGCGCGCTGTCCCGCAGCCGGACCTCCTTGAGGAAGAGGGCGACCACGAAGCCGACCACCGCCACCGGCACGGTCCACAGGAACACCGTCTGCAACGTCTCCGCGTACGCGGCGATCACCGAAGCGGCGGCCTCCGGTTCGAGCCCGTGCACCCCCTGCGGGCTCTGCGCGGCCTCGCCGAGCCGCGCCGGATCGGCCCCGGTGGCCCGGGCGGCCCCGGCGACCGCCGACTCCAGCGCGGGTGCCAGGGTGTTGGCGTAGATCGTCCCGAAGACCGCGGTCCCGAAGGCGCTGCCCAGCGTACGGAAGAAGGTGACGCCGGAGGTGGCCGTGCCGAGGTCGGCGTAGTCCACGGTGTTCTGCACGGCGATGGTCAGCACCTGCATGCACAGGCCGATGCCGGCGCCGAGGACGAACATGTACAGGGATTCCAGCCAGGCGCTGGTCCCCGGCCCCATCAGCGACAGCAGGTACAGCCCGGCTCCCATCACCGCGCAGCCCACGATGGGGAAGATCCGGTAGCGGCCCGTCCGGCTGATGACGATGCCGCTGAAGACCGAGGCGATCAGGAGCCCGACGACCATGGGCAGGGTGCGGATGCCCGACACGGTGGCCGAATTCCCGTCCACGTACTGCAAGTAGGTCGGCAGGAAGGTCATCGCGCCGAGCATCGCGAAGCCGACGACGAAACTCAGCACCGAGCACACCGCGAAGACCGGGTTGCGGAACAGCCGCATGGGCAGCATCGGCTCGGTGGCCCGGATCTCCACCAGGCAGAACAGTGCCAGGGCCAGGGCGCCGCCCGCGAAGAGGCCGATGATCACGCCCGAGGTCCAGGCGTACTCGTTGCCGCCCCAGCTCGTGGCCAGGATCAGCGCGCTGGAGCCCGCCGCGACCAGGGCGATGCCGAGGTAGTCGATGACCGGCCGGCCGGCGGCCCGTACCGAGGGGATGGTGCGCGCGGCAGCGACCACCACCAGGACGGCGATGGGCACGTTGACGTAGAAGCACCAGCGCCAGGTCAGGTTGTCGGTGAACAGCCCGCCCAGCAGCGGTCCGATGACGGTGGCGACACCGAAGACCGCGCCGATCGCGCCCTGGTACTTGCCCCGTTCGCGCAGTGGCACCACATCGGCGATCAGCGCCATGGAGGTAACCATCAGCCCGCCCGCGCCGATGCCCTGCACGCCCCGCCACAGGATGAGCAGGGTCATGTTGCCCGCGAGGCCGCACAGGAAGGAGCCGGTGATGAAGATGACCGCCGAGATCTGGAAGATCAGTTTCCGGCCGAACATGTCGCCGAACTTGCCCACCAGCACCGTCGCGACGGTCTCCGCGAGCAGGTAGGAGGTGACCACCCACGACATGTGGTCCCCGCCTCCGAGGTCCGCCACGATCGTGGGCAGGGCCGTGCCCACGATCGTCTGGTCGAGGGCCGCCAGCAGCACACCCAGCATGATCGTGCCGAAGATGATGTTGCGCCGCCGCCTGTCGAGCACGGGTGGCGCTGCGGCTGCGGCGGGGGCGGTGGTCACATCTCGCACTCTCACAGCGCCCCCGGCCCCCCGCACCCGGCACAGGGCCGTACGGGTGAGCCCCGGCCCGCATCAGCGCAGGTAGGCCAGGCCCGGGTGCTCCGCCGCGTACCCGTCGAGCAGCCGCCGGGCCACCGTCACCGAGTCCACCAGCGGGTGCAGCGCGAAGGCCTTGACCGCGGCCGCCCGGGACCCGCTCGCCGCGGCGGCCAGCACCTCGCGCTCGACCGCCTTGACGGAGGTCACCAGGCCCGCCGCGTGCAGCGGCAGCGGGGCGACGGCCACCGGGTGGGCCCCGTTGGCGTCGACGAGGCACGGCACCTCGATGACGGCCCGCGCGTCGAGCGCCGAGAGCGTGCCCCGGTTGCGGACGTTGAGGATCAGCGTGGCCCGCTCGTCCCGGGCGATGGCCCGCATGAGCGCCAGCGCGACCTTCTCGTAGCCGCCCGACTCCAGGTCGCTCTCGTCGCGCGCGCCGACGCCCGCCGCCTCGCGGTTCTCGGCCATGTACGTGGCTTCGCGCTCGGCCCGGGTCCGGTCCCAGGCGGCCAGGGCCTCGCCGGGCCGCTGCCCGGGGCGGCCCGCCTCGGCGTAGAAGCCGCGCTGCTGGTCGCGCAGGAAGGCGCCGCGGGTCTGCTCGGCCTCCTGGTAGGCCCGTACCGTGTCCCGGTTGAAGTAGTAGTAGTGCAGGTACTCGTTGGGGATCGCGCCGATCGAGCGCAGCCAGTCGGCCCCGAAGAGCCGGCCCTCCTCGAAGGATTCCAGGGCTTCGGTATCGGCCAGCAGCCGGGGCAGTTCGTCGCGGCCGCCGATGTGCAGCCCGCGCACCCAGCCCAGGTGGTTGAGGCCGACGTAGTCGATCCAGGCCTCCTCGGGCCGGGCGCCCAGCAGCCGGGCGATCCGCCGGCCGAGCCCCACCGGCGAGTCGCAGATCCCGATCACCCGGTCCCCGAGCTCCTCGGCCATCGCCTCGGTGACCACCCCGGCCGGGTTGGTGAAGTTGATGACCCACGCCTCGGGAGCGGTACGGGCGATCCTGCGCGCGATCTCCCGGGCCACCGGCACGGTCCGCAGGCCGTACGCGATACCGCCCGCGCCCACCGTCTCCTGGCCCAGCACTCCCTCGGCCAGGGCGATCCGCTCGTCGGCGGCGCGCCCCTCCAGGCCGCCGACGCGGATGGCCGAAAACACGAAGTCCGCGCCACGCAATGCCTCGTCGAGGTCCGCGGTGGCGCTGACGGCGGGTGCGTCCGGCACACCTGCGGCCTGGTCCGCGAGCACCCGGGCCATGGCGCCCAGCCGGCCGGGGTCCTCGTCGTAGAGGGTCACCTGCGACACCCTGCCCTCGGCGTGGTCGCCGAGCAGTGCTCCGTACACGAGCGGTACCCGGAATCCGCCCCCGCCGAGGATCGTCAGCCGCACGCCCATACCGCCCTTCGCAGTGCCACGTTTCGTGACACCAGTGTCCCCCGCAGGATCAGTCCCCCAGCGACGGCACGGCGCGCAGCCGCGGCCCCGTGTGCTGCGGCGCTCCGCCGCCCCGGACCGGGCCGATCGGCGCACCCTTCGGCGCCGAGAGGATCAGCGTGATGCGGGTGAGCCCCATCGCTTCGAGCATGCGGCTGGATTCGGCCACCAACCGGCAGCGCACCAGCCCCCAGCCCGGGTCGGGATGGCGCACGGTGCGCACCGCCCCGTCCTGCTCGGCGGCGTCGGCCCCGTGGGTGGTCAGCCAGTGCGGAACCCCGTACCGGTAGGCCGCCTCCATGAAGGGGTCGCGGGCCACCTCCTGGCGGATGCTGAGCAGTCCCTCGTCCTGCGGTGCGGCCGCCAGCGCCGTCGCGAAACGGGCCAACAGCGGTACGCACCAAGCCGGTTCGTGGTCCTCCAGCACGGCCGCGGCGTCCGGGTGGAACAGCACGAAGCGCAGGAAGTTGTCGTCCGGCAGGGCGGTCGGATGCGGGCGCACCGACTGGAAGAGCCGGTCGAACGCCGAGTTGGTGAGGGCCACGTCCCAGCGGTGGTCCACCAGGAAGCTCGGGTAGGGCACGGCCTCCATCAGGGCCGCGTAGTCGCACAGGTAGTCGCGCTGCGCGGGGTCCTCGGGCAGCCGGTTCTCCTCGGCCGCGCGCCAGGTGGGCGGCGGATCGCGGTCGACCATGACCCGGAAGAGCCAAAAGCGCTGTCGTTCGCTCATCTCCAAGGCCTCGGCCAGGGCGAGCAGTTTGCGGTCCGTCCACTCCTTGACCAGGCCGCGTTCCCAGTTTCCGTACGCACGCACGCTGATCCGCAGCCGTGCCGCGAGGTCCTCCTGGCTCAGCCCCAGCTCCTCTCGGCGCTGGCGCAAAATCTCCTTGCGTCGCTCTGACCGCACGGCGCCGCGTGCGGACTCATCGCCCGCCAGGCGCTCCTCACCGGCTCGGGCGAGGCCATCGGACGGGCCCACCGCTGCGAGATGTGGCACCGAGAGCTCCCCCTCCTCACGGTCTGGATCTTCATTTCCGTGTGGCGATCCTGCTACCGACTTCATTCGAGTGTCAACTATTGTGGCAATTCCAGCCTCTTGACAGCTCATTCCCGCCACAGCTGTGGCAAGTTCTAGCCCTCCGCAGCGTAAGCGGCTAGATTCCAGGAGCCGACCATGTGCCCGTACCGACCTCGCGCGATCTAGGAGAACCACTGGTGACAGACGGCTTCCCGGCTCCCGTCGCGGTGGCCAACGCGCCCCTGGCAGCCACCGTCACGCGCGTCGCCGAACTCGCGGGCAAAATGGGCCGCGACCTGAGCCAGGTCTTCGACCTGCGCCGGCTCTCCGAAGCCTCCGGCGTCCCCGCGGACGTGGTCAGGACGCTGCTGGACGGCCGGCCCGCCGGTGAACCCGATCTCCAGACCCGCTTCCTCCAGCGCCTCGACCTGCTGCGCCGCACCCGGGTCAAGTCCAACGGTCGCCGGTACACGCAGCAGGAGATCGCGGACGGCGCCGGCATGTCCCGGCAGCAGGCCGGGGCCCTGATCAACGGCGACCGGCGGCCCACCATGGAGCACTGTGACGCCATCCAGCGCTTCTTCGGGGTGCACGCGGGCTTCCTCACCGCCCACGACGCCGACGCCCTCACCGACGCGCTCCAGCGGACCGAGCAGCAACTGCTCCAGGACTTCGCGGGCAGAGCGCGGGAAACCGTACCGGCCGCGGCCGCTTCGGCAGGCGATCCGCTGGCAAGACTTCTCCAGAACCACGGCGTACGCGGCATCGCCTGGCGAGCCGCCCAACTGCCCAGCGACAAGCACCGGGACAAGGTGACCGAATGGCTGGACATGCTTCTCGAAAGCGTAAAACCGAACGAGTCCTGACCCAGTCGAAAGTCTGGGTCTGATCCTTGAGTCCTGATCCGGATCCGCGCCGACGGGGAGAACGGTGAGCATAGGCAGAGAGCAGCGGCGGTTGTGCGGGGAGCTGGTGGCCGGCATCACGCTGACCGCGCCCGTGGAACCCGTGGACCTCTACGCCGCCCTCTGCGAGGGCATGAGCAAACACCGCGGCCGCCGGGTGGAGTTCCGGATGGCCTCGTTCCCGCCGGGGACGGCCAGCGGACTGTGGCTCGACATGGCGGACCGCGACCTGGTGGTCATCGAGGAGCGCACGGCACCGGACCACCAGCTGGTGATCCTCGGCCACGAGCTGTGGCACATGAAGGCCGGCCACTGCAGCCACCACGTCGACGGCGCCGCCGTCGCCGCCCGGCTGCTCTCCGACGAGGCCGATCTCGGCGAGACGGTCCGGCGGGTGGCCGCGCGCACGCGCGCCGACGTCCAGGAGGAGACCGAAGCGGAAACCTTCGGTTTACTGCTGGGCAGCAGATGCCGTACGTGGCTGGCAGGTTCGGCGAGCCACCGGGCACCGGCACAACGTGATCAGCTGGCGGGCCGCATCGAGGCCTCGCTCGGATACCGGGGGCACAGGAACGACCGTTGAACGGCCAGGACTACTACATACCGGCAGTTGCGATGGGGGTCTCCCTCGCGTTCAAGCTGCCGACCCTGCGCAACAACTGGCGGGACCCGCTGCTCCGCTCGGTCTGCGCGCTGCTCACCCTGGCCGGATCGGTGTTCACCTTCGCCGCCCCGCCCACCATCGAGGCGGTCAACCGCTGGACCGGCATCCCCAATTTCTCCGCCCCGCTCGTCTATTGCCTGATCACCGCCTTCAGCGCCGCCTGCCTGGTGCTGATCGTCAACTGGCGTGGCGGCCCGCCGGAGGACACCCGGCGCGTCTCCCGGCGCTGGATCCTGGGCTACGGCGCGGTGATCGTGGCGCTCTCGCTGCTGTTCGTCCTCGGCGACGCGCCGGTCGAGCGGCTGCGCGACTTCGACACGTACTACGCCAACACCCCGTACATGCGGGAGCTGATCGCCCTCTACCTGGTCGCGCACAACGTGGCCGCGTTCGTGATGGTGGCCATGTGCTGGCGCTGGTCCCTCCAGGTGCGGGGGTGGCTGCGCGTCGGCCTGATGATCATCGTCCTGGGCTACATCTTCAACCTCAGCTACGACGCGACCAAGATGACCGCCGTCGTCGCCCGCTGGACCGGACACGACCTCGACTGGCTGAGCACCGACCTCGCCCCGCCGGTCGCCTCCCTCGGCGCGCTCATCAGCGCCGTCGGCTTCGTGCTCCCGCTGGTGTGCCAGCGATTGTCGGACAGCTGGCAGAACTGGGCGACGTACCGGCGCCTGGGCGCGCTCTGGCACGAGGTGCAGATCGCCGCGCCCGGCGGCACCCCGTGCGTGCGGATGTCCTGGTGGGCCGCCGCCGAGCTGCGGATGATCCAGCGAGAGTCGGACATCCACGACGGGTTCCTGCACCTGGGCCCGTACTTCGACCAGCGCCACCGGGACGAGGCCCTCGCGCGGGCCCTCGCCGGCGGCGCCGACGAGGAGACCTCCCGGGCCGTCGCCGACGCCGCCATGGTCGCGGCCGCCGTGCGGGCCCGTGCCGCCGACCCCGAGGGCAAGGTCATCGGGGCCAGCGAGGAGAGCGCGCAGCACGCCGCCGACGGGCCGCGCGATCTCGTACGGATCTCCCACGCCCTGCGGCACTCGCCGGTCGTGGCGGAGGTCCGGCTGCAGATGGCGCTCTCCGGGGCGCCGGGGGCCCCGGGGGCCTGACCCGCCCGAGACCCGGACGCAACCGCCGCGCGGTCAGCTTCCGGCGGCCACCGTCACCGTCACCGCCGGGAACAGGTCCTGGAAGGCACCGGCGGAATCGATGCCCCCACGGCCGTAGGGCGCGTCGAAGCTCCACACCATGAACAGCAGGAACACGATCAGCGCGCTGAACAGCCCGGCGAGGAGCAGCTCCCGGCCCGAACGCCGGATCTGCAGGGTGAAGATCAGCCCGACCGTGACCACCCCGCCGACCAGCAGCCCGAACCACACCACGCTCGGCAGCGTCGACTCGTCGCTCTGCGTCCGCGAGTGGCGGGCGTCGTCGGCGGCCGCGATGTGGTCCAGCAGCGGCTGGTAGGCCTGCGCCTGGAGCTCGTTGGCGGGGGCCTGGTGGGTGACGTCGCTGCGCAGCTTGCCGAGCAGCCCGGCGCCCTCGGCGGTCGCCGCCTGGCCGGACGTCAGCCGCGGCCAGTCCACGTTGACGGTGTGGGCCACGTACGCGTCCACCTCGCCCCGGATCCGGTCGCGGACGGGCACCGGGTAGACGTCCGCGCGCTGGGTGACCTCGTACAGGGACTGGGCCTCCCGGCGCACGCTGTCCTCGGCGGCGCCGCGCGCCTCCCACACTCCCGCGATGGCCAGACCGAGCACGATCGCGTAGACGACCCCGACCATCATCGTCATGTACTCGATGACGTCGGGGGTTTCGCTGGTGTCCTCGTCGTCCGCGGCCCGGCGGTGCCGGATCGCGGTGAAGGTGAGGACGACGGCGCAGACGAGCGCCATGGCGATGGCCAGGACCAGCCATTCGGACACGAGGGTTCTCCAGTGGGTGAATCAATCGGATGAGAGGTCAGCTACGGCTCTTGCCCCGCGGCCGCAGCGCGGCGGCCGCGAGGACCGCCGGGGTGGTGACGACGACCATGAGCATCACGGTGGACATGCCGTCCGGGCCGCGCCGCGCCAGGGCCGACGAGTGGTACGAGCGCACGTGGAAGCCGCGTGCGGGCGCGGCCGGAGCCGCGACAGCGGCCGGGACCACGGCTTCGGCCACCGGCGCCCCGGCAACGGGCTCGGTACCCGGCCCGGCCGGCGGCGGCTGCGTCCGTACGGCCTCCGCCTCCGCCTCCGCCTGCGCTCCCGCCTCCGCTCCCGCCTCCGCCGTCGGCCCGGCAGGCCCGGGGAGCGCGGCTTCGGCGGGAGCCGGCAGCGGCCCGCTCCCCGGGTGCCGCACGGTCGGCCGCACGGGTCCGGGCACGGTCGCCCGTACGGACGGGTGCACCGACGGCCGAGCCGCGGCCGTCCGGCCCGGCTTCGCGTCGGCCGGCACGCACAGGTCGACGCGGGCTTCGCGCCCGTGGCCGTCGCCCGCGACCGCCACGTGGCCGTGCAGCGGGCAGAGCGCCGCCACCATGCCGGCTCCGGCGAAGTACTGCCAAGCGGTCACCGCGCGTCCTCCCGATTCCGCAGCAGATGCAGTGTTTGTCCAGGGTTCTCTCCTGCAGAAACGATCACGGCAGGGGTTCGATACGCGTCAGACAGGTCAAGATCTCCGCGCGAGGGGTCACTTCAAGCCATCGACGGCATTAGCCTGCCCCGATGGAGGAATGGGAGCGCTGGGAGCGGCGCGTGCAGACGGCCGCGCACCCCTTCGCGTACCGGCTGCTGAGCGCGGCCGCCGCCCGCGGCCCGGCCGTGCGGGTGCCCCGCGTCGGGGTGGTGGTCAGCGACGCCCGCCTCGCCCGGGAGGTGCTCCTGGACACGGAGGGCTACACGAAGACCGGGCCGGGCGCGGCGGCCGGGCTGTGGACCCCGGTACTCGGCCAGCGGGTGCTGATCAACATGGAGGGCGCCGAGCACGCGGCCCTGCGCCGGCGCCTGGCCGGGCTGTTCACGCCGGGGCACGTGGCGGCCGTGTGCGAGCGGGTCCTGCGCGCTCCGCTCGACGACCTGGTGCGGCGGCTCGCGGCGGGCGGGGAGGTGGATCTGGTCCGGGTCGTCCGGGACGGGGCCACTGATGTGATCCGGGAGCTTGTCGGGCTCCCGGACGCCGGGGCCGACTTCGCCGAGGCCTCCGCGGTGCTGTCGTCGGTGCGGCTGTGGCGGACCTCGCTGACCGGACGTCAGGCGGCGCGTGCTCGGGCCGCGTTGGCCCGGCTGAGCGATGCGGCGGTCACCGCGTACCGGGCGGGCGACGAGTCCACCGTGCCCGGGCGGCTGCGTGCGCTGGGGCTGGACGAGGGCGAGGCCCGGGGCGCGGTCGGGGTGTTGCTGCTGACCGGCACCGAGACGCTCGTCTCCTTCGTGCCGCGGCTGGTCGCCCTGGTCCACGACAGCGGCCGGGGGCCGGACCGGATCACCGACGCCCTGATCGAGGAGGCGCTGCGGGTGACCTCGCCGACCCCGGTGATGCTGCGCAGCGCCGCCCGGCCCGGGCGGCTCGGGGGCGTCCGGGTCGCGGCCGGGGAGCGGGTGGTGATCGCCACGCTGCTGTGCACCCGGGCGTACGGGCCCTTCGCGCCGCGGGTCCGGCCGGGCGCCGATCGCGGCCCCGACCCCGGCCCCGGCCCGGCGGACCTGCGGCGGCTGTGGTTCGGGGCCGGCCCGCACTTCTGCCTGGGGATGCCCCTGGCGATGGCCGAGATACGCGCGGTGGCCGGCGCCCTGCGGGCCTTCCCCGAGTTGCGCGTCGTCGACCGCCGCCCGGCCCGGGGCGTGCTCGTGCCCGCGTACGCCCGGCTGTCGCTGCGCGCGGTACAGGCCGGTCGGCTGATCACCCGCCCGGCCCCTCCCTTACGCCGCCCCCGCCGCCCGGTGTGACGGCCCGTGCCGGCCTGCGACGGCCGCGGGGCCGGGACCGGGGCGGGGGCCGGGTACGCCGAAGGGGCGCGACCTCAACGGGTCGCGCCCCTCACGGAGTCACGGCTGCGCGGCAGCCGTCGGGCTCAGGCGTCCGGGTTGCCGCCGAAGCGCTCCCGGTACGACTCCAGGTCCTCTTCGGTGATCTTGGCGAAGAGCACCGGCGGCACGGTGAACGGCGTCCCCGCCGGGACCGCGTCCAGGGACTTGGCCTGCTCCGGGGTCACCCACGCCGCCGTGTCGTCGGCGAGGTCGAACGCGGAGCGCATGGTGCGCGCCGAGGCCGGGATGAAGGGCTCGGAGACCACCGAGTAGAGGTGGATGAGGTTCATCGCGGTGCGCAGGGTGAGCGCCGCGCCCTCCAGGTCGGTCTTGACCTCCAGCCAGGGGGCCTTCTCGTCGAGGTAGGCGTTTCCGGCGGACCACAGGGCGCGCAGCGCGGCCGCGGCCTTGCGGTACTGGAGCGACTCCATGTGGCCCTCGTACTCGGCCAGCAGTTCGGCGATCTGCGCGCCCAGCTTGGCCTCGGCCTCGCCGGCGGCGCTGCCCGCCGGGACCTCGTCACCGAAGCGCTTGCGGGAGAAGGTCAGCACGCGGTTGACGAAGTTGCCGAGGGTGCCGCCGAGGTCCTTGTTGACCGTGGCGGTGAAGTGCTCCCACGTGAAGGACGAGTCGTCGGACTCGGGCGCGTTCGCGATGAGGAAGTAGCGCCAGTAGTCGGCCGGCAGGATCTCCAGCGCCTGGTCGGTGAAGACGCCGCGCTTCTGCGAGGTGGAGAACTTGCCGCCGTAGTACGTCAGCCAGTTGAAGGCCTTGACGTAGTCGACCTTCTTCCACGGCTCGCGGGTGCCCAGTTCGGTGGCGGGGAACATCACCGTGTGGAACGGGACGTTGTCCTTGGCCATGAACTGGGTGTAGCGGACGTCCTCGGCCTCGTACCACCACGACTTGTAGTCGCGGTTCGCCGGGTCGGCGTCGGCCCACTCCTTGGTGGAGGCGATGTACTCGATCGGCGCGTCGAACCAGACGTAGAAGACCTTGCCGTCGGCGGCCAGTTCGGGCCAGGTGTCGGCCGGGACCGGCACGCCCCAGTCGAGGTCGCGGGTGATGGCGCGGTCGTGCAGGCCCTCGGTGAGCCACTTGCGGGCGATGGAGGAGGCGAGCTGCGGCCACTCCTCCTCGTGCTGCGCGACCCAGGCCTCGACCTCGTGCTGGAGCTTGGACTGCAGGAGGAAGAGGTGCTTGGTCTCGCGCACCTCCAGCTCCGTGGAGCCGGAGATCGCCGAACGGGGTTCGATCAGGTCCGTGGGGTCCAGGACGCGGGTGCAGTTCTCGCACTGGTCGCCTCGGGCCTTGTCGTAGCCGCAGTGCGGGCAGGTGCCCTCGACGTAGCGGTCCGGCAGGAAGCGGCCGTCGACCGGCGAGTAGACCTGCCGGATCGCGCGCTCCTCGATGAAGCCGTTCTCCTGGAGCCGGCGCGCGAAGTGCTGGGTGATCTCGGCGTTCTGCGCGGAGGAACTGCGGCCGAAGTAGTCGAAGGACAGCTGGAAGCCGTCGTAGACCGCCTTCTGGGCCTCGTGGGCCTGCGCGCAGAATTCGGCGACCGAGATGCCGGCCTCCTTGGCGGCGAGCTCGGCGGGGGTGCCGTGCTCGTCGGTGGCGCAGATGTAGAGGACGTCGTGGCCGCGCTGGCGAAGGTACCGGGAGTACACATCCGCCGGAAGCATCGACCCGACCATGTTGCCCAGGTGCTTGATCCCGTTGATGTAGGGAAGCGCGCTGGTGATCAGGTGTCGAGCCATCCTCGGATGCTCCATTTCATATATGCCGGTACAACGTGACGTGCGTGGCGGATTGATCCGGTTCATCGTATCGAACCGCCGAAACGCCACGTGCCGCATTTCCTCGGGGTGGGCGTAACGCAGAAGCGAGGACTGTGACCACTGCGTCACGGCCCTCGCGCTGTGGCCATGGTACAGCGGGGGGACGCGACCCCCGACCGGGCAGCCGGATCGTCACGCGTCGTGCGGCCGCGGGCGGCGCGAATGAGGGCGGCATATGCATTTGCGCTGGTTGAGCGGGTGCGTGATCTATATCGATCACAGGTCGGTCATCACCGAACGTAATGCTCCCAGGTTTCATCTATGCGCCCTCCGACTGCGCCCGCGCTGATTTCCTGGGCGCGCAACGGGATGGGGTGGAGCGGTGAGCGATGGCGGACCGGAGGAGTCCGGTGGTGGATCTGTGGGACTGCCCAGCCGGCGACGGCGGCCGACGCCCATGAGTCAGTGGGATCCGACGGCACGCCTGTCGTACTGGGCCTTCCACAGCAACCGGCGCCCGGCGTACATGCGTTTCGCGTACTTGCAGCTGGGCTCCGACGCGGCGGCCGAGCAGGCGGTGGACGCCGCCTTCGATTCGATCATGAACGAGTGGCTGCCGATGTTGCACATGGACCGCCTGGACGCCTACGCCTGGACCGTCCTCAAACAACGCATCGTCGACCGGCAGCGCCGCCGCAGCCCCTGGCCGGAGCCGATGGACATCAGCGCCTTCGAGGCCGCGCTCAAGGAGGCCCACGCGGACACGGACCAGTACGAGGTGCTCACCGACACCATCCGCTTCTACTCCGCCGTCTCCCGGCTCGCCGAACGGCAGCGCGACGCCGTGCTGCTGCGGTACGGGCTCCAGTGCACCCCCGGGGAGGCCGCGGCCGTGATGGGAGTGGACGAGGCAACGGTCCGCTCCCAGCTCGGCCAGGCGCACCGGCGGCTCGCCCGCCTGCTCGACACGTCCGCCGAATCATGAGCCGCAGCACGAGCCCCGGCATGAGGCGCGACGACGGCGGACTGCCCGTCTCCCTGGCCGAGTTCCTGGCCCGGGCCGGTGTCCGCGACCGCTATCCGCACTACGACCTGGGCGCGGCCGAGGCCCGGCTGCTGCGCGGCTCGCGGCGGTCGCGGGCCGCGACCCCCGCCCGGCGCCGCACCTTCGGCTGGAGCGATCCCGCACGGGACTGCCCGCTCGACTCCGAACGGGCCCGGCGCGACCTCAAGGCCGTCTGCCTGGCCGCCGTGTGCGGCCCCCGCGCCGGAGCCGACCTCGACGCCTTCGTGAGCGGCGGCCACATCCACCTGCCCGGGGCCCTCGTCTTCGGCTGCCTTCTGCACCTGGCCGGGCTGCGCGAGGGGGCCCGCTTCTGGTGGCAGTTCGCCGCCGGGTCCGGGCGCGCGCGCACCGCTCCCGCCGCCTACTGCCTGTTCCTCGACCACTCCCGGCGCGGCGAGCACCACGACGCCCGGGTCTGGGCGCGCGAGCTGGGCGGGCGCGGATTCAGGCCGGGCGGCCGCCGGGACCTGCGGGAGGTACGGCTGTGCGCGCAGGCGGCCGTCCTGCGCTACGTCGACCAGCTCGACGACCCCGACCTGGGCCCCGTACCGCTGCCGCGGCCGGGGCTGACCGTCGCGCTGGCCGCGTTCCGGCCGTCGCCCGCGGCGACGGCCCCGGCCGCACCGCCCCGCCTGGGGGCGGGCCCGCTGCGCCACCCCGCGCTGGCGGCCGCCGCGCGCGGGAGCGCCGTACGGCCCGACGCGGGCGAGGCCCTGGCCGAGGCGCGCCGCGCCCTGGCCGTCGTACGGGTCCTGGAGCGGCATCCGCTCGGAGTGCGGGCCGCCCAGCTCCGGCGGGAGGCGGGCCTGGCCGAGGCGGAGTTCGGCCCGCTGCTGGCCATGCTGTGCGAGGAGGGGTACGCGTACCGCCCGGGAGCCGGGGTGTACGGCCGCGGGCCCGCCCTCGACCGGCTCGCGGCCCCCGGCGGCCGGGGACTCGCGGGGCAGCTCCAGCTCACGCTCGCGCTGGCCCGGGACAGCGCGGGCGCGGCCGTGTACCTGAGCCGGTACGCCGAGGGCGAGGTCCGGATCACGCAGACGGCCGACGGGCCCGGGGCCCCGCCGGTGCGGGAGTGGGTGGACTTCCGGGACGCCGCGCACGCCAGCGCCGTCGGCAAGTGCCTGCTGACCCAGCTCGACCACGACCGGCGCGCGGACCACGTGGCCCGGCACCGGCCCGCCCGGCTCACCCCGCGGACCATCACCGACAGCCGGGCCCTGTTCAGCGCCCTGGACGCGGTGGCGCCCGGCGCGCCCGTCTTCGACCTGCGCGAGTACTCCCCCGGCGTCGTCTGCGCGGCGGTGCCCATCGCGATCGGTGACGCGGCCGGCAGCCTCGCGCTCTCCCTGCCCGCCACGCACGCCCACCGGCTGCGCGAGGCCACCGAGGCACTGCGCCGCAAGGCCGTACCCGTGCTGCTGGCCCTGCTGCTGTCGGGCGCGATCCCGCCGGACGCCCCGGACGCCCCGCAGGCGCTGGCCGAGGGCGGGGCCGACCGGCCGGACGGCCCGGGAGCCACGCAGGCCGATCCCGTCCCGCCGCCGGAGCAGCCGCTGCGGGAGCACGTCACCCCGGAGACCCTGCGGCAGCTGCGGAGCGTCTTTCGCACCGCCCTCGCCCCGCTCGCGCGCGGCGCCAGCGCGGTCGACGGGCCGCACCTGGTCAGCGACCCCACCGCGGCGGCGGCATACCTGTTCGAAGCCCCGGAGGACCCGGAGCTCGGTCCTCCGCGCCTCGCGCTCCCGCACACCTTCGCTCCGCTCAGCCCGGGCAGCCTGCCCACCGCGAACGGGCTGGTGGTCCTGCGCACCTGAGATCCCCATGTGCGCGGGCACCACGGCGGACCCGGTGAGTGTGGCGCCCCGCACCATGGGCGGCGTACGCGCCGGTGCCTACTGTTGCCCGCCATGACGAGCGAATTTCTGCGGGGGCGTGTCGCTCTCGTCACGGGCGGCGGCAGCGGCATCGGCAGGGCGTGCGCGGTGGCCCTGGCCGCCGCCGGGGCCACCGTGCACGTGGTGGACCGCGACGGGGAATCGGCCGACGCCGTGGCGCGGGCGTTGGGCGGGCGGGCCCGGGCCCACACGGCCGATCTTTCCGACCCGGGCGCCATCGAGGCCCTGCCCGACGCGGTGGACATCCTGGTCAACAGCGCCGGGCTGCAACACGTGGCTCCGCTCACGGAGTTCCCGCCCGAGCGTTTCACCCTGATCCAGCAGGTGATGGTCACCGCGCCGTTCCTGCTGCTGCGGCGGGTGCTGCCGCACATGTACGGCGCCCGCTGGGGCCGCGTGGTCAACATCTCCAGCGTCCACGGTCTGCGGGCCAGCGCCTTCAAGTCCGCCTACGTCGCGGCCAAACACGGGCTGGAGGGGTTGAGCAAGGTCACCGCGCTGGAGGGCGCCCCGTACGGTGTGACCAGCAACTGCATCAGCCCCGGGTACGTACGGACGCCCCTGGTCGAGGCGCAGATCGAGGCCCAGGCCGCGGCGCACGGCATCAGCCCGGGCGACGTGCTGTCCGAGGTGCTGCTGGCGCGGTCGGCGATCAAGCGGCTGATCGAGCCCGAGGAGGTCGCGGCGGCAGCTCTGTGGCTGTGCGGTCCCCACACCGGCCACCTCACCGGGGCATCGCTGCCGCTCGACGGCGGCTGGGGGGCGAACTGAGCCCGCCTCCCAGCCGCCGGCCACGCCGTGCGCAGCCGTCGTCAGTTGTTGGTGATCCAGGTGCCCCTGGCCGGGTTCCAGTGGATGGTCACCTTCTGGAACTGCTGGACCTTCCCGCCGGCCTCGTCCATCTCGTCGGACACCGCATAACCCAGCGCCTTCTCGTGCCCGGCCGCGTGGAACGCCTCGTAGATCGCCCCGTGGACCACATGCGTCCCGGTCTGCGGAGACCACAGGAACAGGCCCTGCTCGAAGAACTGGTACCGGCCCCGCGTCCCGTTCGGCGCCTGCGCGGCTTCCGCCTCGTCCATCGTCGGGAAACCCCAACGACGCTCCGCGTCCGTCGCCCAGAACTTCTGCAGGATGTCCCCGTAGACCGCGTACGCCACATCCGGATGCCAGATCACGATCCCGTTCCGGAAGGCCTGGAAGCGGCCGCCCAGCGAGGAGTTCTCCCAGGCGCGGACCGGCGTGCCGAGCGGGCCGCCCGGGCCGCCGAGGCCGTCGTACTTCGCGCCGATCGTGCCGTACGGCTGGAAGGCCTCGTCCCGCTGCGCCCGTGCCGTGCCCTCCGCCTGGTCGTAGCGGTCCGGATAGGCGGAGCGCTGGACGGCCTGGGCGAGCTGCCCGGCAGTGCTGCCCTCCATGCCCGGTTCCATCTGCTGGGCCACTTCGAAGAACTTGTTCGCCGAGTAGTCGACGTCGAGTATCTGCTCGGGCGAGCCCCAGCCCTGCGAGGGCCGTTGCTGGAAGACGCCGAGCGAGTCCCGGTCCCCGCAGTTCAGGTTGTTCATACGGGACTCGACCCAGCCCGTCTCGAATCCGGCGAGCATCACCTTGTCGGACGCGCCCCGGCGCTGGCCGACCTCGTAGACCTTGCGGGTCACCGCGATGTCCCGCTCCGCGGGGATGCCGCAGTACATCTCGGCCGTCGCGGTGTGCCCGAGGGGGCCGGGCACGCCGTGCGCGCCCTGCGCCGCCCAGGCCGGTGGGCCGAGGGCGGACACGGCCGCCATGACCAGCAGGATCGTTGTTCTGAGTCGCGCGCGTCGTGCAGCAGCCAAGCCGTGCACGGCCTGCTCCTTCGCCTCGGAGTCACTTGCAGCGGAAGGTAGCCGCGGGGGTGGCGGGCGGGGCATCCGGAACGCTCCGGAGTGACTCTCCTCGAAGCCCCCTGCTAATACTTCGTGTTGGAGGATGCGGCGGGGGGACGGGGGCAGCCGGGGACCGAGGGGCGGTCCTTCGTGCGCACCGCGGGCAGCCAGGCGAAGGACGGTGAGGAGCCGGGCGGGAGGCGGACGCGGAACCACTCGGTGGACACGGTGTCCGATTCGTCGATGATGGGCACCCCCTGGGCGAGCCGGCAGTCGACGGCGAGGATGTCTCCGTGCCACACCCGTGTCGGTACGACGTTGTCGGCGGTGTAGGACCTCATGGGGTCGACCGCCAGGCCGAGACTGCACTGCGGGTCCCGGTCCGTACGGTCCCGGCAGCGCTGCTCGGCATTGAACACCCGTATGCGGTACGCGTCTTCACCGGCCGCCGTGCCGCGCACTCCTGCGTACGACCAGACCGCCGCGGCCGCTGCGCACACGGCGAGGGCCGCGAGGGCCGCGGCGCCCACGCGGGCGCCGCCGCGGCGGCGTACCGCGGGAGCCCGGCGCGCGTTGATGCGTACCAGCAGGCTCTCGGCGGTGTGTGCGGCGCGCGCGGCGTGGGTCGGGGCCAGGCAGTCGGCGGCCAGCTCACGCCAGAACGGCGGTACCGCGTCGTCCAGGCGCAGCGGTGCGCGCCCGTGGGCGTACTCCTGCAAGGCGGCGCCGCGCGACACGGGCGTGGCGCCGGGGAACGGCGGGGCGCCCGCGGCGAACACCTCGTGGATCACGATGCCCAGGGCCCAGATGTCGCCGCTCGGCCGGACCTTCACGCCGTGCTCGCCGAGCGGGGCGTTCCACCGCTCGGGCGGCAGGTAGTCCGGGGTGCCCATCGGCGGCGCGTAGCCGTGGGTGCCGTGCGTGCCGGTCAGCTCCGTGGCGAGCCCGAAGTCCGAGAGCTTCACCGAACCGTCCGCCATCAGCAGGATGTTGTCCGGTTTGAGGTCGCCGTGCACCCAGCCGCTGCGGTGCAGGTGCACCAGGCCCTCACAGATCTCGGTCACCAGCCGGGCGCCCTCGGCCTCGCTCGGCGCCGCGGCCTCCAGCAGATCCCGCAGACTGCGTTCGGCCCGCTCCATCACCAGCACGATCGCGCCGTCCAGGAGCGGCTGGTCCGGTTCGCTGAGCACGACGGAGTCCCACAAGCGGATCAGCCTCGGATGGCCGGCCCGGCGGCCGAGTTCGACCTCGCGCCGGGCCGTTTCCGCGACCTTGCGGGCCTGCCGCGGTGCGAGTTCGGCGGTCGGCAGGAACTTGAGCGCCACGTCCCGAGGACCGGCCGACCGGGCCGCGTCCCCCACCAGCCGTGCGGCGTGGACCGTTCCCCAGCCACCCGCGCCGATGGGCCCGGTGACCTCCCAGCCGCCGACGCGATAGCCGCGCGGGGGCAGCTCCGGTCCCACGATCGCCTCCCCCGTCACCGCTTCCCAGCTCCGTACGACGAACGTTACACATCCGGTGGCCGGCGGCGGCGGGCGTGGACGGGCCAGTGGCGGACGCCCGCTACGATCTCACCTTTGTGATCATCGAGGGGGAACGGATGCCGAACGCCGAACGCGCCGTGCTGGGTCAGCTGGGGCCGAACGATCCGCAGGAGATAGCCGGTTACCGGCTGCTCGCGAAGATCGGCGAGGGCGGCATGGGCTCCGTCTACTTCTCCCGGACCCGGGGGAACCAGCCGGTCGCGCTGAAGGTCATCCGTCGCGAGTTCGCCCAGGAGCAGGACTTCCGGGCGCGGTTCGAGCACGAGGTGCAGGCGGCCCGCCGTGTGCAGGGCTACCACATCGTGCCGGTCCTGGACCACGACACCAGCGGGGAGCAGCCCTGGCTCGCCACCGCGTACGTGCCGGCCCTGCCGCTCGACGACGCTCTCGCCACGCACGGGCCGCTGCCGCTGCCCGCCGTGTTCCAGCTGATCGGCTGCACCGCGCAGGCGCTGCACTCCGTGCACGCCGCGTCGGTGGTGCACCGCGACCTCAAGCCGAGCAACGTCCTGCTCGGTTCGAACGGTCCCTGGGTGATCGACTTCGGGATCGCGCGGGCCACGGACACCACCCAGCTCACCCGCAGTGGCGGGTTCATCGGGACCCCTCAGTACATGTCGCCCGAGCACGCGCTCGGCAAGCCGGTCACCCCGGCCACGGACATCTTCGCGCTGGGGCTGATCGCCGCCGTCGTGGCGACGGGTCGCCACCCGTACGGCGACGGCGCGGGCATCTCGATCGCCGCGTCGATAGCCAACACCCCGCAGCGGGCGCCGGACCTCAGCGGTTACCCGGACGCGCTGAGGCCCCTGCTGGAGCGCTGTCTGGCGGCCGATGCGGCCCAGCGGCCGCTGCCCGCGGAGGTCGCCGAGTGGTGCCGGCAGGCGGGGGGCCGGGAGCTGCGCGACTTCGCGGGCTGGCTGCCCGCACCGCTGACCGCGGAGATCGCACGGCGTGAGCAGCTGGCGCAGGCGCCGCCGCAGCTGCCTGCGCAGGCGCCCCCGCAGAGTCCCACTCAGACTCCCCCGCAGCCGCCGGCGTACACGCCGACCCAGGCCGCCGCCGCACCGGGCCGGCCGGCGTACGCGCCGACGCAGGCGCCCCCAGCGGCCCACCCGGCGTACGCGCCGACGCAGGGCCCGACGAGCGCCCCTCGTCCCGCGGCGTACGCAGCCCCCGTGGGCCCCGCCCACGGCACGCCGGGGCCCCGCCCCCCCCCCCCCCCCCCCCCCCCCCCCCCCCCCCCCCCCCCCCCCCCCCCGCCGCCGGGGCGGGGTGTAAAACAGAAAGGGGGGGGCCCCGCGGT
>NZ_JBHWVM010000081.1:0-35656 GCF_042736805.1 Streptomyces sp. NPDC060031 | reverse complement strand
GCTGGGCGGGCTGCTGGGCCTCCCGCTGAACCCCTGCCCCCGAACCCCTGTCCCCTAACGCCTGCCTAACGCCCGCCGCGTACCGCACCCGCCCTACGGCCGCACTCGCGCGGCCGACGGGCGGGGCAACGGGCGGGCCGGCCGCTCAGGCCCGGCGCAGCACCTGCGACATGGCCTCCGTCAGCACGGCACGGGGATCGTCCACCGCCCCCTCGGAGCGCCACGCCACGAACCCGTCGGGGCGTACGAGCACCGCGCCCGCGTCCGTCAGCGCGTGGACCTCGGCCCAGTCGGCCCCGTCCTCCTGGACCAGGTCGGCCCCCGCGGATCCGACCGTGTAGGCGTCCAGCCGCGCCGACAGCCGCCGCGCCACCTCCTCGCCCGCCGCCTGCCACGGCGTCCCCGCACCGCTGAGCAGCACGAACGAGCGTTCGTACAGGTCCAGGGTGGAGATGCGCCCGTCACCGCGGGTCAGCCACATGTGCGGTGCCCGCGTGCCGACGTCGCCCTTCAGGCACAGCGCCTCGGGGATGACGGGCCGTCCGGCGTCGCCGCCGACGGTCGCCCCCTGCGGGTAGCAGTAGCCCATGGCCGTGGTGAGGACCCCGCTGCCCGGCCCGCCGCCCATGGTGGGCGGCGGCACGTACCCCGGGTGGCTGTGCTCGGCCGAACGGGCCGAGGCCCGTTCGGCGGTCGCCCGCGCCACCGGGAGCCGCTCGGCCTCGTACGTGTCGAGCAGCTCGATGCCGGCCGAGCCGTCCAGCACCGCCGCGATCTTCCAGGCCAGGTTGTGCGCGTCCTGGATACCGGTGTTCGAGCCGAACGCGCCGGTCGGGGACATCTCGTGGGCCGCGTCCCCGGCCAGGAAGACCCGACCGTCCGAGTACCGCACCGCGACCCGTTCGGCGGCGTGCCAGGGCGCCTTGCCGCCGATCGCCACGTCCAGGTCCGGTACGCCGATCGCACGGCGGATCTGCTCCGCGCAGCGCTCGTCGGTGAAGTCCTCCAGGGTCTCGCCGGTGTCCGGGTGCCACGGCGCGTGGAAGACCCACTGCGTGTGGTTGTCCACCGGCAGCAGCGCCCCGTCGGCGCCCGGCTTCATCAGGTAGCACACGATGAAGCGCAGGTCGCCGAGCGCCTCGATCAGCCGCTCCGAGCGGAAGGTGATGCTGACGTTGTGGAACAGCTCGCCGCTGCCCGTCTGAGGGATCCGCAACTGCTCCCGTACGGGGCTGCGCGGGCCGTCCGCCGCGATCAGGAAGTCGGCGCGCACGGTGAGGTGCTCGCCCGTCTCCCGGTTCTTGACCAGGGCGCTCACCCCGGTGGCGTCCTGGTCGAAGCTCATCAGTTCGGTGGAGAAGCGTACGTCGGCGCTCTGCGCGCCGCTCTGCGCGGCCAGGATCGGCTCGATGTTGTTCTGGCTGCACACGCACCAGCCCGTCGGGCTGAAGCGGCTCAGGGCGCCGGAGGGGTCGATCGCCTTGACCAGCCACTTGTGGTTGTCGCCGGTCAGCGACTCCGTCTGGAGGATGCCCGCGTTGTTCTCCAGCGCGGACGCCGCCCGGCGGATCGCGCCCTCGGCCCCGGCCACGCGGAACAGCTCCATGGTGCGGGCGTTGATCCCGCGGCCGCGCGGGTGGTCGGACGTACCCGAGTGCTTCTCGACGACCATGTGCCTGATGCCGTGGCGGCTCAGGAACAGCGAGGTGGACAGACCCACGAGGGAGCCGCCCACGACGAGGACCGGTACGCGAACATCGGCGTTGTCTTCCATCAGCTGCGGGCTCCTGGTTTCTGTGTGGGGGAGTGGACTCTTTATGCCCCCGATCGGCAGCCGGGCCCAGGAAGTACGCCGGTTGTCACCCGCTTGATCCGGAGATGTAGCGGTAGGTCCGCCCCCGGATGACGATGAGCGACAGCGGTTCCCCTCAGACACGCCGGCCTGCCGCACCCCACGGAGGCGGCCGCCGGCCGGGCGGGCCACCACCGACGGCGGACGAGGGTCCGTACGCGATGGAACTCCACGTCCTCACGAAGGAGTGAGCAATGACAACCACCCTGTCCCAACGGGTGTCACAGTCGGCCTTCGACGGCTCCATGCTCCGTGTCGTCCTGCTGATGGACCTCCACGAGGGGGCCCAGCAGCGGTTCTTCGAGGCGTACGAACAGCTGCGGCACGACATCGCGGCCGTCCCCGGCCACATCAGCGACCAGCTCTGCCAGTCCTTCGAGAACCCCTCGCAGTGGCTCATCACCAGCGAGTGGGAGAGCGCCCCGCAGTACCTCGCCTGGGTCAACAGCGAGCACCACGCCGAGCAGGTACGGCCGCTGGGCGCCTGCGCCCGCTCCATGCGCCCGCTCAAGTACACCGTGCTCCGCGAGACCGGCCGGGGCTACGACCACGCGCAGCGCCCGGGACTCGCGCGGCTCCAGGGCGCGCCCCGCCTCGGCGCCGGCATCGTCCGCCACGCCCTGACCTTCACCGTCAAGCCGGGCAGCGAGAAGGAGGTCGCGGCCATCCTCTCCAGCTACGCCTCCCCGGCCGCCCGGGTCGACGACCACACGCGGCTGTGCCGCACCTCGCTGTTCATGCACGGCAACCGGGTCGTACGGACCGTCGAGGTCCGCGGCGACCTGATGGCGGCGCTGCGGCACGTGTCGGAACAGCCCGAAGTGCGCGCCGTCGAGGAGGCCATCAACCCGTACCTGGAACAGGACCGGGACCTGGGCGACCCCGAGTCGGCCCGGATGTTCTTCATGCGCGCCGCGCTCCCGGCCGTCCACCACGTCGCCGCGGACGAGGCGGACGCCGACGACGTACGGCGCCACGCGCTCTTCTACCCGGCCAAGCCCGGCTGCGGGCCGGCGCTCGCCAAGTTCCTGGCGCGGCAGGACGAGGCCGCGGCCCACGGGCAGGGCGGCGCCACCGTCAGCAGCAGCATCTTCCAGCGTGACGACATCGTCGTACGCCTCGTCGACGTGCGCGGCCCGCAGGGCGCCGACCCCGAGACCGCCTTCGGGGTGCACGACCCGCGCAAGGCCGGCGTGCTCGCCCGCCTGATGGCCGTGCCCGCAGGTGAGCCCGGCAAGGCCGGCAAGAGCGGCAAGCCGGGCAAGAGCGGCAAGACCGGGCGCCCCGCCGGGTCCGCCCTCTCCGCGGCCCGCCACGCCATGAGCCTGATCACAGACCGCCGGGCCCCCGCCGAGCACTGAACCCTTCGGCCCGCCCCGGACACCCCCCACCCCTACCCCACCCAGCCCCGTCCAGGCTTCCCACCCGCCAGGAGGACCCCGTCATGACCAGACATCGCCCACGCATCGTGGACCTCAGCGAGACGCAGCCCAACACCAGGCGCGGCGGCGACCTGAGGGCCGTGCTCACCCCGACCTCGGTGGGCAGCACCAGCGGCTTCATGGGCCTGGCGATCATGGCTCCCGGGGAGCACATCGCCGAGCACTACCACCCGTACTCCGAGGAGTTCGTGTACGTGGTGGCCGGGATGCTGGAGGTCGACCTCGACGGCGAGGCACACCCGCTGCGCACCGACCAGGGCCTTCTGGTCCCGCTGAACGTGCGCCACCGCTTCCGCAACGTCGGGGACACCGAGGCCCGCATGGTCTTCCACCTCGGTCCGCTGGCTCCGCGTCCGGAACTCGGCCACGTCGACACCGAGGACGCCGTCCACCCGGAGGGCTCCGCCTGGGAGCGGCCGCCGGACCGGACGGGAGTGGTGTCGTGACCCGCCGGCGGGTGGCCGTCACCGGAGTCGGCGTCGTGGCTCCGGGCGGGATAGGCGTCCCCGCTTTCTGGGACCTGCTGTCCAACGGCCGTACGGCGACGCGCGGCATCACCCTCTTCGACGCGACCGGCTTCCGGTCCCGGATAGCCGCAGAGGTCGACTTCGACCCCGTCGAGCACGGCCTCACCTCCGACGAAGCGGCCCGGGCGGACCGGTACATCCAGTTCGCCCTGGTCGCCGCGCGGGAGGCCGTCCGCGACGCGGGTCTCGACCTCACCTCGGACGAGGCCTGGCGCACCGGCGTCTCCCTCGGCACGGCCGTGGGCGGCACCACCCGCCTGGAACACGACTACGTGGCGGTCAGCCAGTCCGGAGCCTGGTGGGACGTGGACCACCGGCTCGCCGGGCCGCACCTGCACCGGGCCTTCACCCCGGCCACCCTGGCCTCCGCCGTGGCGGAGCAGACGGGAGCGCGCGGGCCGGTGCAGACCGTCTCCACCGGTTGCACCTCCGGACTCGACGCCATCGGGTACGCCGTCCACTCCATCACCGAGGGGCGGATGGACCTGTGCATCGCCGGTGCCTCGGACTCACCCGTGTCGCCGATCACCGTGGCCTGCTTCGACGCCATCAAGGCGACCTCGCCCAACAACGACGACCCCGCGCACGCCTCCCGGCCGTTCGACGCCAACCGCGACGGGTTCGTCCTCGGCGAGGGCGGCGCCGTCCTCGTCCTCGAAGAGCTGGAACACGCCCGCGCCCGCGGTGCGACCGTCTACTGCGAGATCAGCGGCTACGCCACCTTCGGCAACGCCCACCACATGACCGGGCTGACCGCCGAGGGCCTGGAGATGGCCCACGCGATAGAAACCGCCCTCGGGCAGGCCCGGATCGACCCCACCGAGATCGACTACGTCAACGCGCACGGATCCGGGACCAAACAGAACGACCGCCACGAGACGGCGGCCGTCAAGCAAGTCCTGGGCGAGCACGCCTACAAGACGCCGATGACCTCCATCAAATCCATGGTGGGGCACTCGCTCGGCGCCATCGGGGCGATCGAACTGGCCGCCTGCGTCCTGGCCATGACCCACCAGGTCGTGCCACCGACGGCCAACTACGAGACCCCCGACCCCGAGTGCGACCTGGACTACGTACCGCGCACCGCGCGCGGTCGCAAGCTCTGCAGCGTGCTCTCCGTTGGCAGCGGTTTCGGAGGTTTCCAGTCCGCCGTCGTCATGACCCGGCCCAAGGAGGCGGTCTCGTGAGCAGCGGGAAGAGCGGGAAGAGCGGGAGCAGTCCTACGGTCATCACGGGCATCGGGGTCGTGGCCCCGAACGGCATCGGCGCCGAAGCCTTCTGGAAAGCGACCGAATCCGGCGCCAATGTGCTGGGCCGCGTCACCCGCCAGGGGTGCGAGCACCTCCCGCTGCGGGTCGCGGGGGAGGTCCGCGGCTTCGATCCGGCCACCCTGGTCGAGGAGCGCTACCTCGTCCAGACCGACCGGTTCACCCACCACGCCCTCGCCGCGTCCGACCTCGCCCTCGACGACGCCCGGCTCGGCCGCGCCGACTACGAGGACGACCCCTTCTCCGTCGGCGTCGTCACGGCGGCCGGATCCGGCGGCGGCGAGTTCGGGCAGCGCGAGCTGCAACGACTGTGGGAGCAAGGCCCCCGCTACGTCGGCCCGTACCAGTCGATCGCCTGGTTCTACGCCGCGAGCACCGGCCAGATCTCCATCCGCCGCGGCCTCAAGGGCCCCTGCGGGGTCGTGGCCAGCGACGAGGCGGGAGGTCTGGACGCCTTCGCCCACGCGGCCCGGGCGATCCGCCAGGGCAGCCGGGCCATGCTGGTCGGAGCCACCGAGGCGCCGCTCGCCCCGTACTCCATCGTCTGCCAGCTCGGCTACGAGGCGCTGAGCACGCACGACGACCCGGAGCGTGCGTACCGGCCGTTCACCGACAAGGCCTGCGGATACGTCCCCGCCGAGGGCGGCGCGATGTTCCTCGTGGAGGCCGAGGCGGCGGCCCGCCGCCGCGGCGCTCCCGTCCGCGCCGTACTGGCCGGCCACGGCGCGACCTTCACCGGCCCGCGCCACCCCGATGCCTCCGGCGAGGGCCTGGCCCACGCGATCCGGGGCGCACTGCGGGACGCCGGCTGCGCACCCGAGGAGATCGACGTGGTCTTCGCGGACGCGCTCGGCACCCCGCAGGCCGACCGCGCCGAGGCGGCCGCCATCGCCGCCGCCCTCGGCCCCCACGGGCGGAAAGTGCCGGTGACGGCCCCCAAGACCGGTACCGGCAGGGCGTACTGCGCCGCGCCCGCCCTCGACACGGCGGCCGCCGTCCTCGCCCTGGAGCACGGCATCCTCCCGCCCACGCCGAACGTGTTCGACGTGTGCCACGACCTCGACGTGGTGACCGGCAGCGCCCGCCCCGCGGAACTGCGCACCGCGCTCGTCCTCAGCCGGGGCCTGATGGGCTCCAACGCCGCGCTCGTCATCCGAAAGGGCCCCGCAGCCCCCATGTAGCAGCCCCCTCGTAGGAAGTGAGACGCCACCATGTCCGACCGACTGACCATGGAAGAGCTGGCGGCCCTGATGAAGACCGCCGGAATCACCGTCGACCCGGGCGAGATGTCGAGCCGGCCGGAGTCCGCCTTCGAGGACTACGGCCTCGACTCCCTGGGCCTGCTCGGGATCGTCGGTGAGCTGGAGAACCGGCGCGGCCGGGCCCTGCCGACCGACGCGGACCGCTGCAAGACCCCGCGGGAGTTCCTCGACCTCGTCAACAACAGCCTGATGACCGGAGCATGAGATGGCACACACCGAGAACGAGATCACCGTCGCCGCGCCGGTGGACGTCGTGTGGGACATGACCAACGACCTCCCCGGCTGGCCGCAACTGTTCAGCGAGTACGCCTCGCTGGAGATCCTGGAGCAGAAGGGCGACACCACCCGCTTCCGCCTCACCATGCACCCCGACGACAACGGCAAGGTGTGGAGCTGGGTCTCCGAGCGGACCGTCGACCGCAAGGGCCTCTCGGTCCGGGCCCGGAGGGTGGAGACCGGCCCCTTCGCGCACATGGACATCCTCTGGCAGTACGTCGAGGTGCCGGGCGGCACGCGGATGAAGTGGACCCAGGACTTCGCGATGAAGCCGGACGCGCCGGTCGACGACGCGTGGATGACCGACAACATCAACCGCAACTCCAAGGTCCAGATGGCGCTCATCCGGGACAAGATCGAACAGCGGGAGCGCGAGAACCGCACCCCGGCCGTCAGCCGTCTCTAGCCCGTCCCACGACAGAAAGGCAACATCCGGATGCACCGAGCCCTCATCGTCGCCCGCATGGCGCCGCAGTCGGCGCCCGACATCGCCGGCCTGTTCGCCGCTTCGGACGCGGGCGAGCTGCCGCACCTGGTCGGGGTGACCCGTCGGAGCCTCTTCCAGTTCGGCGACGTGTACCTGCACCTGATCGAGTCCGACCGGCCCCCCGGCCCGGCCATCGCGAAGGTGACCGAGCACCCGGAGTTCCGGGACCTCAGCGACCGGCTCACGGCCTACGTCAGTCCGCACGACCCGAAGACCTGGCGCAGTCCGAAGGACGCCATGGCCCAGGAGTTCTACCGCTGGGAGAACCCCCGCACGGGGTGACCCGGCCCGACCGGCCACGGGCCCCGCACACAGCGTGTGCGGGGCCCGCCGTGTCGCCCTCGCCGGGGCGCTCGGGTCCTCAGGACGTACGCCGGGCCGCGATCACCGCGCACGCCACCGCCAGCGGTACCTCCGCCGCGGCCGCCAGCAGCAGTGCCATCCCCTGGCCGGAGGTGCCGGCCGAGGTCGTGACGTCGAACCAGGCGTCCATCGCCAGCAGCGCCGCCGTCGCGGCCGCCACCGGAGCCACCCTCGGGTCGCCCCTGCGCAGCAGCGCCCCGGTCCCCGCGAGCCCCGCGGCCAGCATGACGTCCAGGCCGATCCACGCGGTGGCCCAGTTGGACACCTCCGTGCTCTGCGGCACCGTCTTGGCCAGCACCAGCATCCACGGCACCAGCGCCGCCCCGGCCCCGGTCAGCACGGTGGCCAGCGCGGGCACGCGCAGCACGGCCGGGCTGCGGCGGACTCGGTACTGCGGGGCGACGAGGGCCATGGCGAGGGTCTCCTTCCGGCCCGGCGGTCCGTCCCCCGGGCACACCACAAGACTCGCCTTCCGGGGCGCCCGGATCAGTAACCCCACCGTCCGAAACGGGGGTGGTGCTGGGTACACCCCCCTGCGGGCACCAGGGTGGTGGCGACCACCCCGGCCCGTGCGATTACCGTACGCACATGGCAAGTCCTCGCGCGCTGCGGCGTACTTACACATGGATCGCGGCGCACGGACCGTGGTCGGCATGGGCGTGGCGCAACACCGCCTTCACGGCGGCAGCGATCCCGCCGGCCCTGCCCCTCCTGCTCGGCCTCGTGTTCCTGGTCGCGGCGCCCGGGCACAGTCCCGTACCCCTGCTGCTCGTCATGGTGCTGTGCCCCCTGCTGACCACCCTCCAGCGCAGCCGCTTCTGGTCGTTGCTCGGCCTCGACGTCCCCGAGATCGTCCACGAGCACCCCTGGGCGAGCGTGCGCGGACTGACCGAACGGCTTCGCTCCGAGGCGACCTGGCGCCAGGTCGGCTACCACTTCCTGGTCAGCCCGCTGGCCGCCGCGGCCGGCGGGCTGCTGGTCCTCGCCTGGGCCGCGGGCATCGCCTTCGCCGGCGTGTACGCCTGGTCCTGGACCGTGCCCCCGGACGCCGTCGGCCCCGGCTGGACCCGGGACTACGACCTCGTCACCTGCGCGGGCGTCCTGCTGCTGCTCACCGCGCCCTGGCTCGCCGCCCTGTTCACCCGGCTCGACGCCACCGCCGCGGCCGCCCTGCTCGGCCCCAACCGGGCCCGGGAACTGGAACGCCGCGTCGAGGACCTCGCCGAGAGCAGGGCCGGCGTACTGGACGCGGCCGACCTCGAACGCCGCCGGATCGAGCGGGACTTGCACGACGGCGCCCAGCAACGCCTCGTCGCGCTCGCCATGAACCTCGGCATCGCCCGCGCCACCCTCCCCGGCCTGCCGCCCGAGGCCAAGACCGTCATCGACGAGGCCCACCGCGAGGCGAAGGAAGCCATCGAGGAGCTCAACAACCTGGTACGGGGCCTGCACCCGGCCGTACTGGAGGACCGCGGGCTCGACGCCGCGCTCTCCGGCATCGCCGCCCGCGCCCCCCTGCCCGTCGAGCTCACCGTGGACATCGGGACCCGGCCGGGACCCACCGTCGAGGCCGTCGCCTACTTCGTCGTCTCCGAAGCCCTCGCCAACGTCGCCAAACACGCCCGCGCCGAGCGCTGTTCGGTCCGCGTCACCCGGACCGCACCGGACCTGCTGCGCCTCACCGTCACCGATGACGGGGTGGGCGGCGCGGACCCGGGCCGGGGCACCGGACTGGTCGGCCTGCGCAAGCGCGTAGGGTCGGTCGACGGAACCATCACGATCGACAGCCCCGTCGGGGGCCCGACCACCGTCACCGTGGAGCTGCCGTGCGCGCTGTGATCGCCGAGGACTCCATCCTGCTGCGCATCGGACTCGTCAAAGTCCTCGAAATGGCAGGGTTCGAGGTGGCGGCCGAGACCGGCGATGCCGAGGCCCTGCTCGCCGCCGTCGAGGAACACCGCCCCGAACTCGCCCTCGTGGACGTCCGGATGCCGCCCGGCTTCACCGACGAGGGCGTCCGCGCGGCCCTCATGATCCGTCAGCAGAGCCCCGACACGGCCGTCCTGCTGCTCTCCCAGTACGTCGAGGAGCGCTACGCCGCCGACCTGCTGGCCAGCCAGAGCCGCTCCGGCATCGGCTACCTCCTCAAGCAGCGCGTCGCCGACGTGGAGGAGTTCATCGACGCCCTGCGCCGCGTCGCGGCCGGCGGCACCGCACTCGATCCGCAGGTCGTCGCCCAGCTCCTGCTGCGCCGCGGCGGCGGCCCGGACCCGCTCGAACGCCTCACCCCGCGCGAACGCGACGTACTGGCCCTCATGGCGGAAGGCCGGTCCAACGCCGGCATCGCCGCCGAACTCGTCGTCAGCGAGAGCGCGGTGGCCAAACACATCAACAACATCTTCGCCAAGCTCGACCTGCCCGTGGCCGACGGCGACCACCGCCGCGTCCTCGCCGTCCTGCGCTTCCTGGACGTTGCGCCGTGACGCGCACCGGCGCCGACCGTCCCCGCCGCCGCGCCGCCTGGATCCTCGCCGCCCTGTTCGGCGCGGTCTTCGTCGTCGTACCGGCCGTCTGGCAGGCGAGCGCGTACGGCACCACCCGCACCGGCGCCCTGCGCGGCGGCAGCGACGGCCGCGCCGTCACCGCCGTCGAGATCGAGGCCGGCCGCGCGAACGTGACCGTCACCCCCCGCGCGGACCAGCAGGTCGGCTACCGCGCCGAGGTCAGCTGGTCGCTCAGGGCGCCCACGATCGAGGAGAGCTGGCTCGGCGACACCCTCAAACTGACCCCGCACTGCCCCGCCGAGGACTCCTGGATGACCTCCGGACTCGGCTGTTCGGTCCAGCTCGGGGTGACCGTGCCCGTCGGCATCCCGGTCAAGGTCACGGCCGCCTCCGGGCGCGTGGACATCAGCGGCCTGGGCGGCAGCGTCGACGCCGACGTCACCTCCGGGGAGATCAACCTGACCGGGCTGCGCGGCGCCCTGCGCGCCCGCGTGGGTTCCGGCAACCTGCGGGCCATCGCGCTCACCTCACCCGAGGCGGACCTGCGCGTCGGCTCCGGCCGGGCCATCGCCGATTTCGTCACCCCGCCGGACCGGGTGACCGGCAAGGTCGGCGAGGGCCGTCTGGCCCTCACCGTCCCGGAGGCCACCCGGTTCCGGGTCAGCACCCGGGCGGGCTGGGGTCGCTGCGAGGTCGCCGAAGAGCTGAAGGACCCGGCGTCCGCGCGCGTCCTGGACCTCACGGTGGCGGCGGGCCGGATCGCCGCGTCCTACCCGGACCTGACGCCCTGAACGGCCCAGGCCCGCAGGCAGAGCGCGATCGACCCGTCCGGCCGGACGGGCAGGTCCGCACGCAGGTCCGCACGCAGGTCCGCACGCAGCGCCTCGCGCAGCCGCTCCCGCAGGGGCGGATCCAGGGCGGCGACGTAGCCGGGAGCCGGCCCCTGCCCGGTCAGGAAGGGCTCCCACAGATCCGCGAAGCCCGCGAACACGGCGGGCACCTCGATCGGCGCCACGGCCACCCCGGTCAGCCCCGCCCCCTCCCACAGCGCCCGCAGCGCGTCGGGACGGCACACCGGGAACCGGCGACCCTCGTCCAGCCCGCCCGCCGCCGGATCCACGCGCAGCGCGGCGTCCCAGAAACGGCGCAGGAACCCCATGCCCCCGGCGTAGTCCCACACGTACGCGGCGACCACCCCGCCGGGCCGCACCACGCGCACCGCCTCGGCCACCCCCGCGGCGGGCGAGGGCAGGAAGTTGAGCGCCAGCCCGCTGACGACCACGTCCCGGCTCCCGCCGCGCACCGGCAGGGCCAGCGCGTCCGCCACGGCGAAGGAGGCGGGCCCCGGCACCAGGCGCCGGGCCGTGGCGACGAAGGCCGCGGAGCGGTCCACCCCCAGCACCGCCCGGGGCCGCCGCAGCTCCACGACCCGCCCGGTCAGCGCCCCGGTCCCGCAGCCCACGTCCAGCCACCGCAGCCCGTGCCCGCAGGGCAGTCCGTCCCCGCCGCGCAGCCGGCCCGTGAACGCGCGGGCGACCAGCCGGCTCCACCGGCCCATGTAGCGCTCGTAGGCGTCCCCCGCGGCCCACACGTCGTGTCCCTGCTCGGCCATGCCACCACCATGCCCGGCCGCGGGCCCGCCGTCACCCCGGCAGGCCGCCGCGGGCGATGACGTCGGCGTACCAGTGCGCGCTGTCCTTGGGCGTACGGCGCTGCGTCGCGAAGTCGACGTGGACGATGCCGAACCGCTTGCTGTATCCGTACGCCCATTCGAAATTGTCGAGCAGCGACCACAGGAAGTACCCGCGCACGTCCGCCCCGTCCGCGATGGCCCGGTGCACCGCCGCCAGATGGCCGTGCAGATAGGCGATGCGCTGCGGATCGTGGACCTCGCCCTCCGGATCGGCGTAGTCCTCGTACGCCGCCCCGTTCTCGGTGATCAGCACCGGCACGCCCGGCAGCTCGTCCCGCAGCCGCGCCAGCAGCTCGTACAGCCCGTCCGCGTCCACCGGCCAGTCCATGGCCGTACGGGCACCGGGCGCGGGCACGAAGCGTACGCGCCCCTCCGTACCCGGCCACGGAGACGGGTCCCCGCCCGCGGCCGGGGCGCCGGGATCCGCGGCCGCGACCAGCGTGGGGGAGTAGTAGTTGACCCCGAGCCAGTCCACCGGCGTGGCCGCCACCGACAGGTCGCCGTCCCGCACGAACCCCCAGTCGGTCACCTCGGCGGTGTCGCGCACCAGATCCGCCGGGAGCCGCCCGTGGAAGACCGGGTCGAGGAAGATCCTGTTGCCCAGGGCGTCGATCCGGCGCGCCGCGTCCAGGTCGGCCGCGGAGCCGGTCAGCGCCCGCACCGCGTGCAGGTTGAGGGTCAGGGAGACCTCCGCGGACCGCGGGAGCACGGAGCGCAGTGCCTGTACGCCGAGCCCGTGCGCCAGGTTGAAGTGGTGCGCGGCGCGCAGGGCGGCCGCCGGCTCGGTACGGCCGGGGGCGTGGACCCCGGAGGCGTACCCGAGGAAGGCGGCGCACCACGGCTCGTTGAAGGTGGTCCAGTCGGCCACCCGGTCCCCGAGCGCCCCGGCCACGTGTCCCGCGTACTCGGCGAACCGCTCGGCCGTCCCGCGCAGCGGCCAGCCACCGCGGTCCTCCAACTCCTGCGGCAGGTCCCAGTGGTAGAGGGTGGCGACCGGACGGATCCCCGCCTCCAGCAGGCGGTCCACGAGGTCGCGGTAGAAGTCCAGGCCGCGCTGCAGGGCCGGACCCCGCCCCGTGGGCTGCACCCGCGGCCACGCCACCGAGAAGCGGTAGTCGCTCACCCCCAGCCGCTTCATCAGGCCCACGTCCTGCGCCATCCGGTGGTAGTGGTCGGCCGCGATGTCCCCGGTGTCCCCGTTGAGCACCTTCCCGGGCGTCCGGCTGAAGGTGTCCCAGATCGAGGGCGTACGCCCGTGGAGCGAGGCCGCGCCCTCGATCTGGTACGCCGCGGTCGCCGTGCCCCAGCGGAACCCGGCGGGAAAGCGCGCCGCCGTCCCCGTGGCGGGGGACGCGTCGATGGTGGTCATGGAGAGACTCCCGGTGGGGGTGGGGGAAAGGGCCGGTCGCGCGTGGTCCCGCGCGGCATCCGCGTTTCGTTCCGCATCGGTCGGTGCTTCGTCTTCGTTCGGTGCTTCATCCCTTGACCGCGCCCTGCATGATGCCGCCCACGATCTGGCGGCCGAGCAGTCCGAAGACCAGCAGCACGGGCAGCGTCCCGAGCAGCGTGCCCGCCATGATCACGGACTGGTCGTGGACATAGCCGCCGCCCAGCTGGCGCAGCGCGACCTGCACGGTCGGCTCCTGCGAGGAGAGGGCGACGACCGGCCAGAAGAAGTCGTTCCAGGCCGTCATGAAGGTGAGCAGGCCCAGCACCGCCATGGCCGGCCGTGCCACCGGGACGACGATCGACCAGAAGATCCGGGCGTACGAAGCGCCGTCGACCCGGGCCGCCTCGACCAACTCGTCCGGCAGCGACTGCGTGAGGAACTGGCGCATGAAGAACACCCCGAAGGCGGAGACCAGTCCGGGCAGGACGACCGCCTGGAGCTGGTTCACCCAGTGCAGTTCGACGATCAGCATGAAGAGCGGGATCACGCCCAGCTGCGGCGGGATCATCATCGACGCGACGACCACGCTCAGCAGCGCACCGCGCCCGCGGAAGCGCAGTTTGGCGAAGGCGAACCCGGCCAGGGTGGAGCACAGCACCGTGCCGACGGTGATGGAGGCCGACACGATGAGGGAGTTCAGCAGGGCCGTGCCGATGTCCGCCTCGTCCATGACGGCCCGCAGATTGTCCAGCAGGCGCGGACCGGGCAGCAGGGTGGGCACCGGCCGGGCCAGCTCGGCGTTGGACCGGCTCGCCGCGACCAGCGTCCAGTACAGCGGGAAGGCGGAGATCAGCACCGCGCCGACCAGCACGGCGTACGTGAGCCTCCCGCCGCGCTGCCGGGCGGCGGTGACGGAGGCGCTCATCGGCCCGCCCCCTTGTTCGCGCCCGTCCTCGTCCTCGTCCCCGTCCTCGTCCCTGAACGGCGCCGTGCGACCAGGACGTTCACCCCCACCAGCGCGACGATCAGCAGGAACATCACCCAGGCGATGGCCGCCGCCCGGCCCAGGTGGAAGAAGCCCCAGCCCTGCTCGTACATGTACAGGCCGAGGGTCTGGTACTGGTGCGAGATGCCCCCGGACATCGAGCCCTCGAAGAGCAGCGGCTCCCCGAAGAGCTGGGTGGCGCCGATCGTGGAGACGACCACGGTGAAGACGATCGTGGGACGCAGCCCGGGCAGCGTCACGTGGAGGAACTGCCGCATCCGGGAAGCCCCGTCGACCTCCGCCGCCTCGTACAGCTCGCCCGGGATGCTCTGCATGCCCGCCAGGTAGATCAGCGCGTTATAGCCGGTCCACCGCCATACGACGATGGAGGACACGGCGATCTGGGAGGCGGCGGTGCCGCTCTGCCAGTCCACCGGATCGAAACCCACCAGCCCCAGCGCGTAGTTGACGAGCCCGAAGTCCCGCCCGAAGAGCTGCGCGAAGATCAGCGAAGCCGCGGCGACCGAGGTCGCGTACGGCAGCAGCAGCGCGGTACGGAAGAACGTCAGCGCCCGCAGCCGGTAGTTGAGGACATGGGCCAGCCCCAGAGCCATCAGCAGCTGGGGCACCGTGGACAGCACCCCGATGGTGAAGGTGTTGCGCAGGGCCGTCCAGAAGAACGTGTCGGTGAAGAGGGCCGTGTAGTTGCCGGCGCCGCGCCACTCCAGCTCCCCGGGGGTCTGGAGTTCGACGCGGCAGAGGGAGACGTACGCCGTGTAGATCAGGGGGAACAGCCCGAAGGCGGCGAACAGGGTGAAGAACGGCGCGAGGAAGGCGTACGGGGACAGGCTCCCCCGCCGCCCGCGCCGGGGGAGCGGCTGCGCGGTCAAGGTCACGGCCGCTCAGCCCAGTGCGTTCTTGATGGCCTTCTTCGCGTTCGACCAGGCCGTGTCCGGCGGCGTGCCCTTGCGCTCCACCTCGCTCAGCGCATTCGCGATCTGGTCGGCGATGTCCTTGTCGTGCAGACCGAGCACCTGGACGGGTGACGTGCCGGCGGCGTCACCGAAGATCTGACCGATCGGCGCGTCGGAGAAGTACGGGTCCCTGGCGTCCGCCACCTGCCCGATGGCCTTGGTGCTGGAGGGGAAGTTGCCCTGCTTGCGGAAGAGCTTGGTCTGCTGCTCGGGTGCGGTGAGCCACTTGATCAGCTCGTACGCCTCCTTCTTGTGCTGGGCGGCGCGGGGGACCGCCAGGTAGGAGCCGCCCCAGTTGCCCGCGCCGCCCGGCAGCTTCGCGACGTCCCACTTGCCCTTGGCCGCATCCCCGGCCTGGCCCTTGATGTAGCCGAGCATCCAGGCGGGGCAGGGGATGGTGGCGAAGGAGCCGGAGGAGAACGCCTGGTTCCACGGCGGCGACCACTGGTCCAGCTTGGCGCTGAGCCCGTCGGCGGCGGCCTTGACCGAGGCCTCCCAGGCGGCCTTCACCGCCGGGCTGTTCTCGTAGACGAGAGCGCCCGAGGCGTCGTAGTACCTCTCCTTCTCCTGACCCGTCATGATCGCGTTCAGACTGCCGACGTTGTCCAGCCAGGCGCTGCCGGCCGGGGCCTTCGCCTTGTACTGCCTGCCCAGTTCGAGGTATCCGTCCCACGTGGCCCAGCGGGCGGCGAGTTCGGCGCGGTCGGTGGGCAGGCCCGCCGCCTTCAGCAGATCGCTGCGGAAGCACATCGCCTCCGGGCCCACATCGGTGCCGAGCCCCAGCACCTTGCCGTCCTTGGTCGTCGCGGCCGACCACTTGGCGGCGGCGAACTCCTCCTTGAGGGTGCCGGCGCCGAACTCGGCGAGGTCAACGAACTTGTCGGCCTGCTTCTGGGTGACCGAGGCGATGCGGCCGACCTCCAGGCCCTGTACGTCGGAGAGACCGCCGCCTCCGGCGAGCCGGGTCTGGAGCGCCTTCCAGTAGTCCTGCTCGTCCTCGGTGTCGGTCTGCTTGATCTTGATGTTCGGGTGGAGCCGCTCGTACTCGGTGTACAGACCGGTCTCCTGGTACCCGAAGGCGCCGAACAGGTCGACGGTCAGGGTGATCTTGCCGCCCGCGCCGTCGGAGGACCCGGCGTCCGAACCGGAACCACCGCACGCGGCCAGGAGGACTCCGGCGAGGGCGACGGCGCCGAGGCGGACCGTGGCTCTTTCGACGGCTCGGGGGATGGACATGCGGGGCCTCCTCGGCAACGGCTGACTCGGTTCCGGAGCGGGCTCGAGAGCATTTGAGAGCGCTCTCAGAACGCGAGTGGAGCGTGCACCCCATGACCGTCCCCCGTCAAGAGGTCGGACCGGGCGGAGTCAACAGGTCGGGCCGGCGCGGGACTTGGGGATCAGGCCGAGGCGCGGCGCACCAGAGCGGTCGGAGTGATCACCGAGCCGGGGACGCTGTACGAGCCCTGCGCCTTGTCGAGGGTGCGCAGCAGCAGACGGGCCATCAGGCGCCCCATGCCCTCGATGTCCTGGCGTACGGTCGTCAGCGGCGGATCGGCGGTCTCCGCCACCAGCTCGGCATCGTCGAAACCGACCAGCGCCACGTCCCCCGGCACCGCCAGACCGCGCTCGCGCAGCACCCGCAACGCACCGGTGGCCATCAGGTCGTTCGCCGCGAACACGGCGTCCAGCGTCGGACAGCGTTCCAGCAGCTCGGCCATGGCCCGGGCCCCGCCCGCCGCGGTGAAATCCCCCTCCGCGATCAGCGCCGGGTCGGAGTCGAGCAGCACGTCCCGGTAGCCGTCCAGCCGGTCGGTCGCCGAAGTCTGGTCCAGCGGCCCGGCGATGTGCGCGATCTGCTGGCGCCCCCGGGACAGCAGGTACCGCACGGCCTCGCGCGCGCCCCCGCGGTTGTCCGCGTCGACGTACGCCACCCCGCCGTGGCCCCCGGCGCCGGCCGTCCACCCCGGACGGCCGCCGTACACCGTGGGCATGCCGATGCGGCGGGTGATCGCGGGCAGCGGGTCGTCGGTGTGCAGCGAGAAGGCCAGCGCCCCGTCGACGTGGCCGCCGGCCAGGTAGCGCTCGATCCGGTCGTAGTCGCCGGTGTCCTCCACCAGCAGCAGCACCAGCTGGGTGTCGTGCGCGGTCAGCTCCTTGCTGATGCCGCGCACCTGGCGGGAGAAGAAGGGGTCGGAGAAGATCCGGATCTCCGGTTCGGCGATGATCACCGCGACGGCCCCGGTGCGCCGGGTGACCAGCGTGCGGGCCGCGTGGTTGGGCACGTAGCCCAGGTCCCGGATGGCGGCGCGGACCCGGTCCGCCAGCTGGGAGCGCACGCCGTCACCGCCGTTGACGACACGGGACGCGGTGGCCCGGGACACCCCGGCGCGCTCCGCGACCGCCTCCAGCGTGGGGCGGTTACCGGGAAGCTGTTCGGGCACGGGCGCTCCTCATGCGTGTCCGGGGGCGGTTGCCTCGCCGGACAGCAGGGTAACCCGTACCGCCGGGAGGGTGAGAGCGCTCCCGTCGCTACGGGCCGGTTCCCCAGCCGATGCCGAGCGTCAGCCCGGTTCTCAGGCCCACGGGGTGGAAGAAGGCGGAGTAGTCGCTCTTCGCCGCGCCGCCGTAGTACGCCGCCGGGCTGTACCAGGACCCGGTATCCAGGGCGACACCCCGGTTGAACGCGGCGCAGAACTCCGCGCCCGACGCGGTGACGCCCTGGGTGTAGTCCGGCGCCGCGGCACGGACCGGTGTCGGGGCGGTCAGAGCCGCGGCCAGCAGGGCGAGCAGCGCCGCCGGTGCCGCCAGCGCCGCCGGTGCGGCCGGTGCGGCCAAGGGGGCGCGGCCCGCGCGATGGAGGGGGCGTGGGGTGTTCGTGTGCGGGCTCCTCCGTCTGCTCAGTGCCCGAAGTCGAACCAGTTGACGTTCACGTAGTCGGCCGGCTGGCCGCTGGTGAAGGTCAGGTAGACGTCGTGCGTGCCCGTGACGCCCGTGATGTTCGCCGGCACGGTCCGCCAGCTCTGCCAGCCGCCGGTGTTCGCGATCGAGAAACTGCCGATCGGCGCGCTGGTGCGGCTGTCGAGGCGGACCTCGACGAGCCCGCTCACGCCGCCGGCCGCGCCGCCGGCGACGCGCCCGCGGAACTGTTTCGCCGTGCCGGCGCCGAAGTTCACGCCGCGGTACAGGGCCCAGTCGCCGTTGGCTATCGCGGTGACGTCCTGGCCGCCGCCCGTGTCGGTGGTGGTCTCCTTGGCCAGCCCGGCCTGGTCGTCGTACGACTCGGCCTGGATGGCGGAGTACGCGTCACGGTTGCCGTCCGGCGGGGTGGTCGGGGGAGTGGTGGGCGGAGTCGTCGGAGGCGTCGTGGGCGGGGTGCTGCCTCCCGACGACTGGAGGACGGAGACGTAGTCGACGACCATCGGGTGGCCGGGCTGGGTGCCCGCGTCGGGGCCGCCGCCGAAGGCCGCCGGGAACTCGCCGCCCATGGCGACGTTCAGGATGATGAAGTAGCCGTGGTTCGTGGCGTTGGTCCAGGTCGCCGCGTCCATCTGGTTCGCCCGTACGGTGTGGAAGTTGACCCCGTCGAGGTAGAAGCGCATCTCCTCCACGGCGGTGGAGCGGTCCCACTCCACGGCGTAGGTGTGGAAGCCGCCCTGGCAGGTGGTGCCGGTGCAGACGCGCTGGCCGCCGATGCCGGACTTCTCGTTGCACGGGCCTCCCGGGCTCGTGCCGCAGTGCATGGTGGCCCACTCGTTGTTGATGCCCTGGACGTTCTCCAGGACGTCCAGTTCGCCGACCCCGGGCCAGTTCCACCAGTTGCCCCGGTAGGGCGCTCCCAGCATCCAGAACGCCGGCCAGTACCCCTTGGCCTCCGGGCCCGTGACGTCGGGCATCTGGATGCGGGCCTCCGTACGCAGTTTGCCGCCCGCCGGGGCCTGGAAGTCGGAGCGCCGGGACTCGACGCGTCCGGACGTCCAGTTCCCTGCAGCGTCCCGGCGCGGGGTGATCCGCAGGTTTCCGGCGCCGTCGAGCGAGACGTTGGCGGGGTCCGCGGTCATCGTCTCGACCTCGCCGGTGCCGAAGCCGGCGGGGCCGCCGGGGTAGCTCGTACCGGTGGTGTACTGCCAGTCGGCGGTGTTCACCCCGGAGCCCGCGGCCCCGTTGAAGTCGTCCAGGAACACCTGGGACCAGCCCGCCGGCGTCGGTGGGGCGACGGCGTTCGCGGGCAGGGTGACGACCGCCGCGGCGGCCGCCGCCACGGCCGTCGTGCTCAGGGCGGCGATGACCGCCCGCCGGGCGGACCGCCGTTTTCCATCGGATGTCAGACGCATGGGTGGGTGCCCTCTCTGAGGCGCCGTGGGGGCGCGGTGTGGGGGGAGGCGCGGTCCGGAGCCGGGGATTGAGAGCGCTCTCAAACGGCGCCGTGGCCACTGTGCTCCCCGGTCCGGGGGTCGTCAAGGGATGTGCCGGGAATGGCGGTCGGGCCGCAGGCCCGTTATCGGCCGTTGCCGGGAATCCGCAAGCCTGAATGCAGCCGTTGTGTCCGGGCACCCAACTGGACACGCCCTCTTGTGAGTTGGGGCGGAGATCCCAACAATGCGCATGACAACCGGAGGATCTTCGGTTCGCAATCGTCATCAGAGGGGAACCCCCACATGAACAAGCCTCTCGCCGGCGCCGTGTTCTCGCTGCTCCTGATAGGAGCGGCGGCAGCACCGGCCGCGGCCTCGGCATCCCAGGGCTCGGCCACCCGGACCGCCGTCGCGGTCAACTACGCCGGCACGGTCGCGCTGAGCAACTGTTCCGGCTCCGTCGTCCGCGCGCCCGGCTCCCAGCCCACCGACCTCGCGCTCGTCCTGTCCAACGGCCACTGCCTGGAAACCGGCTTCCCGGCGGCCGGTGAGGTCATCAAGGACCAGGCGTCCAGCCGCTCCTTCTCGCTGCTCAACGCGTCGGGCTCGAAGGTCGGGACGCTGCGCGCCAGCAAGATCTCGTACGCGACGATGACCGACACGGACATCTCGATCTACCAGCTGACCAAGACGTACGCGCAGATTCAGAGCCAGTACGGCATCAGCGCACTGACCCTCAACGACGCCCGCCCGACGCAGGGTTCGGCGATCAAGGTCGTGTCCGGGTACTGGAAGCGGACCTACAGCTGCAACATCGACGGGTTCGCGTTCCGCCTGAAGGAGGGCGACTGGACCTGGAAGGACTCGGTCCGCTACACCTCGTCCTGCAACACGATCGGCGGCACCTCCGGTTCGCCCGTGATCGACACGACGACCGGCAAGGTCGTCGCCGTCAACAACACGGGCAACGAGGACGGCCAGCGCTGCACGGAGAACAACCCGTGCGAGGTCGACGAGACGGGCAAGGTGACGGTCCGCCAGGGCATCAACTACGCCCAGGAGACCTACACGATCGTCCCCTGCATCGCCGCAGGCAACAAGATCGACCTCACCCGCCCGGGCTGCACCCTCCCGAAGCCGTAACCCACCCCGTAGCCAACCCCCGCCCGCCCCACCCAGGGGCGGGCGGTCGTGGGCGCGTCCGTCGATACTGCTGGCCATGGCGACCTGGAGTGCCTGGACTTCGCCGGAACGCCGGGCAACCCGGATCGCCGGCCGGACCTTCCCGCTTCGGCGAGCAGCGCTCCTGTGTGATCGCCCGGCGGATGCCCCTGCGGGTCACCGTCCCCGGCGCCGGGCAGCTGACCCCAGACCTGCACGCGAGTCTGACCCTGGGCGGAGCGGAGCCGCGAGGGGCAGCGAGCCGACTGGAGTCACCCTCACCCTCCAGCTGCCGGACGGCACTTTCGGCACGGCGAAGCCAGCCACCCGCATGGAGGACGCCCTGCTGGGCCTTCAGGGCTGCCGCCCGGAAGGAGTCCGCATCGTGGCGTGCATCAGCTGCGCCTTCTCCGACTACAACCCGGGGGGCTTCATCGCAACGCACCCGACCTGTTCTGGTACGTGGTCGGTGCGGCGGCGGGCTGGCTCGTCCACTCGGCGCTGAGCCGGGGTGGGCGGGACGGCCGTCGGGCCGGCCCCGCCCACCCCGGTGGTCACTCGGCCGTGATCTCGTTCACGATCCACGCCCCGAGTTCTTCGGTCATGGTCGTGTGGCCTTCGTTGCGGCCGGCGCAGTGGAAGGCGTCGAGCGCGCTGTCGCCCTCCGTGATCGGGTGGTACAGCGCCTTCGGGTCGTTGATGTCGCCGGACGCGACGGCGCTGATGCTGGGGATGAAGCAGGACGTGGTGATGACGTCCGGGTCCACTTCGTTGCCGAGGAGGCTCATGAGGAGGGCGGCGAGGCCGAAGCTGCCGGTGTCGCCGGCCGGGGACTGCATGGTGAACAGGCCACCGGGAGCACCGTCGATGTCGGGCAGGCCGCTGGTGCGAACCACGGTCGCCTCGTCGGCCGCCTTCTGCAGCCTGGCGACGATCTGCTCACCCTGGGCCTGGATCTTCAGCCAGGTGTCCTGCAGTGTTTCACCGTCGCCCCTCACCGCGGTCGCACCGGCCTTGGCGCCGTTTCCGATGCCGGTCTTCACGCCGTTGGCGACACCGATCTTGCGGACGTTGCGCGGCCATCCCCCGAATTCTTCGAGCTTTCGGAGGAACGCCAGCCGCTCCGGTGCCTGCCCCGGCTCGGCGTCGACCTTACCGATGTGCCACCGTGCCATCTCCTTCGCCGCGGGGCTGTTGAGCAGCCCGGAAAGCTGGCGCAGCACGGGGCCCAGGGTGGGAGTGTCTCCCCACTTGTCCGTCGCGTAGTGGGTGAAGGCCTGGAGGGAGACGGGGAACCACGCCCCCAGGTGAGGGGTGTCGTAGGAGAGGTAGGTGGCGGTCTCGTGATCGGGAAGGCTCGGGTCGTGGTCCATCCTGGCCAGCGCGTAGCGGGTGATGAGCCCGCCCATGCTGAAGCCGCCCACGACCAGCTTCTCGCGGCCCACCCGCTCGTCGACGGCCCGGCGGATGCACTCGATCGCGGTCTCGGCGTTGGCCGTGATCGAGGCTGTCCGGTCGTGGTAGCCGAGGATGATCACATCGCGGCCGGTGGCGTGAAGTTCGCTGACGAAGCGGAAGTTTCCGTTCTCCTCCAGCCCGTGCCAGAGCTGGTCCAGGTTGGTGGATCCGCCCGAGAAGCCGTCGGAGAGGATCACGGGTCGCGTGAGCTGTCGGCGGTTCAGCGGGCTGTAGTACACCCAGGCCGTGCCGCCCTCCAGGGGCCACTCGTCGTGTGCTTCCGGCGCGGGAGGAAAGGAGGAGCGGGCCTGCGGGGAGGCGGGCCCCCAAATGTCAACGACGGTGTTGGACATACCTGGTCGGCTCCTTGCGTAGTGATGGAATCGCCGCACGGCAGGCGCGGTGACCCGGGGCGGGCAGGGGCGCTCCCGATACTTGGCAGCCCCCTGCCGCAGGGCATCCTCCCCCCGTGTCCTCGGCCGCTCCCCGTGCTTTTAACCAGGGAAACCATCCCTCCGAGTGATCATTTAGAGCATTTGGGCCCTTGGCCGAGCGCTAAATCGTTTCGCCATCCGGGGGTTGCCCGAAGGGCCGGCCGGCCCCTCGGGCGGGTCCGGGGTCCACCCCCGGCAGGTGATCGAGGTGATCGAGGTGATCACGTTCAAGTGCCGGGCGCATCAGGACGCCGCCTGGCCCGCCCCGACGGGCGCCGGACGGGGAGCCGCACGACCATGCCCTCGGACGCCCCCACGGTGGACCGGCCGCGCAAGTCCACCTCGCCGTCGATCGCCGTTGCCGGTCGTTGCCCTCGGGCGTACTCACGCCCGGCCGGGCCGGGCCGGTGACGTTCCGGCGTTCCCGCGGGTCGTGGCCGCCGTGATCGCGCCACCGCCCACCGCCTCGGCGCTCGATCCGGCAACTACGGCTCGATCCGCGCCCGCTGTGCCGATCAGGCCGGGGTCCCCGCTGCCTCGTGGAGTCTGGTCAGCAGGGCGGTCAGCTGCCTCTGCTCACCCGGGGTGAGTGGTGCCAGCAGCTCGGCATTGGCGGCTTCGGCCAGAGCCGCGCAGCGGGTGAGGACGGCCGTGCCCTCCGAGGTGACGGTGACGGCGTTCTTGCGGCGGTCGGAGGGGTCGGGGGCGCGCAGGGCGAGGCCCTCCCCCTGGAGGTGGTTGAGGATGCCGACCATGTCCTTGGGGTCGACGGCCAAGCGACGGCCCAGGTCGGCCTGGGTGACGGGCCCGTACTCGGCGATCGCGGCAAGCACCGCGTGGTGCATGAGCTTCAGCCCCTCCGCGGCGATCGCGTCGGCGACCATGCCCCGGCCGCGCGCCGCGACGCGGCCGACGAGCCAGGTCGGCAGGGACTGGATGCGCTGCAGGTCCGAGGTCATGTGCTCAGCCTATCCAAAAATCATTGGACATCCCAATGACTTTCGGTCTACCGTTGGGATACCCAATGAAACTGGATCGGGAGGTCCTGTGCTGCGCATTCGCCATGAGGTCAACGGTGGACCCGAGGTGCTGTTCGCCGAGGAGGTCGACCGACCCGAGGCGGGAGCCGGGGAAGTGCTGATCCGGGTCGCGGCGGTCGGAGTGACGCTGCCCACCGTGCGCAAGGTGCGGGAGGGCAGCGAACCGATCTCGTTCGGCGGCGAGGTCGCCGGCGAGGTCGTCGCCGCAGGTGCGGGAGTCACCGCCTTCGGCGTCGGAGACCGCGTCACCGGGCTGTGCTTCGTCGACGCCTACGCCGAGTTCGCGGTCCTGCACACCGCCATGACGTCCCGGATCCCGGACGGCGCGACCGCCGTGGAGGCGGTCGCGCTGGTCCGCAGCGGGCTGGTGGCGCGCGGTGCCTACGAGGCCGCGCGCATGGAGTCCGGCGAGTCGGTCCTGGTCACGGCGGCGGCCAGCGCAGTGGGCACGCTCGCCCTCCAGTACGCCAAGGCCGGTGGGGCGGCACGCGTCGTCGCCGCCGTCAGCAGCGCGGACAAGGCCGACTTCGTCCGAGGGCTGGGCGCCGACGAGGTCGTCCTGTACGAGGACGACGACTGGGGCGCCCCGTACGACGTGATTCTCGACGGCGTCGGCGGCGACCTTCTCGGCCCCGCCGTACGGGCCCTCGCGACGGGCGGCCGGCTGGTTGCCTTCAGCTCCGGCGGCGGCACGGTGGAGGCGTATGAACTCCTGGTTCGCGGGGCTTCGATGATCGGCTTCCAGATGCGGGCCATCGCTGTCGGCAAGGCCGAACTGTACGACCGGTGGCTGCGCGAGCTCTGGCAGATGCGCGACGCCGGCACCCTGCGCACCGCCGTACACGAGGAGATCCCCCTCGGCGAAGCCGCCCGAGCCCACACCCTCATCGAGCAGCGCCGCAACCTCGGCAAGGTCGTTCTCGTCCCCTAGACCCTCTCCGTCGGGTCATCACAGGACGGGCGGTGATGGCCGGCAGCCTCACGGACCAGTCGTGGACGGTGCAGGTCGCCGGGAGCAGGTCCGGCGGGCGCTACAGGCCGTACCGGCGGGCCGACTCCTCCTCCTGGGCCAGGCGGTGGAGGGCCTTCAGGACCGGCTGGAAGAGGATGGCCGCCGCCACGGCCGTTTCGACCCTTTCCGCCTCCGTCGGGTGCGTCTCCACGAAGTCCAGGTCGCGCACCGCCGCCTGGTGCATCAAATCGCCGTACGGGGCCATCAGTTCGGCCTTCCAGGGGTAGCCGAGGCGGATCAGCGTCGCCACCGCCACCACCAGCTGCCGGTGTACGGGTGAGAGCGCGCCGAGCTCCCGGGCGGTCGCCCAGCCCAGCATCTCCAGCAGCCGGTCCACCTCGTGCCGCGCGGCGGAAACCGCCTCGTCCTCGTCCTCGTCATCGGCCTCCGGTTCGGGCCCCTGCGGCAAAGCCCACAGGGCCGCGCCGAGCCGGATCGTACGCCCCAGCGAGTCGTCGTCGACGTGCGCGAGCACCTCCCTCGCCTTCGCCACCGGCACCCCGCCGACCTGGATGAGTGCCCGTACCAGCCGCAGCCGCCGCAGGTGCCCCTCGTCGTACTCGGCGGTCGTCGCGCTGACGCGCCGTCCGGGCGCCAACAGCCCTTCCCGCAGGTAGTACTTGATGGTGGCGGTGGAGACCCCGCTCCGCTCGCTCAGCTCCGCCAGCCGCATCCCTTGAACCTTCCGTTGGAGAGTGTCACTATCCAACCACGCGCGGTCAGTGGCGTCATGGACAGTGGCGTCATCCAACCAGGGATCCGGAGACAACGTGTCCGCCCAGCCGATACCCGGCCGCACCACCGCGGCAGCCGAGGGCGACGTCGTCGTCCTGTTGATCGGAATGCGCATCAACCACTTCTGGGCCGTGCACCACTGGGTCCCGGTCCTCCTCGCCATGCCCCGGATGCTCCGCGAACTCGCCCGGGACAAAAGCCGGGGCCTGCTCGGCCACGTGCTGCTCACGGCTTCGCCCCGCACCTACTACGTGGTCCAGTACTGGGAGTCCAAGGAGAAGCTCTACGCCTACGCGGCGGCCCCGGACATGTTCCACCACCGGGTGTGGGCCATCGTCAACCGCAAGGAGCGGGCGGGCAGGAACCGCGGGCACGTGGGCCTGTGGCACGAGTCGTACATCGTCCCCGAGGGATCGTACGAGTCCATCTACGCCGACATGCCCCCCTTCGGCCTGGCCGCCGCCACCGGAGGGCCGCTCCCCGTCGAAGCCCGCGGCCGTCGCGCCGCCGACCGTTTCGCCCACCGCTCCACGACGGACTGAGACAGGCGGACGGGCAGGCAGGCAGGCAGGCGCGCCGGGCCGGGACCGGAACCTCTCCGCCCCCGGCCCGGCGCGTCAACAGCCTCAGCGCACGCGGAAGTTCGCCATCATGCCCATCGCCGAGTGGTCCAGCATGTGGCAGTGGTATACGTACGTCCCCTTGTACGTGTTGAAGGTGGCGTGCAGCTTCACCGTCTCTCCCGGCATGAGCCGCACGGTGTCCTTCAGCCCCGCCTCGCCCGGCGCCACCGGCGCCCCGTTGCGCTCCAGCACCCGGAACTGCACCAGGTGCATGTGGAAGTTGTGCGGGACGAACTTGTTGGCGTTGGTGACCGTCCAGACCTCCGAGCTGCCGAACGCGACCGTCTGGTCGATCCGGTCCGGGTCCCAGACCTGCCCGTCCAAGAGCCCCCGCGGCTCCAGGCGGCCGTCCTCGTCCACCATCATGACGATGTTGCGCTGCACCGTCGGCGCCGGCAGCGAGGCGACCGCGGGCAGCGTGCGCAGCGTGGCCGGCACCCGGCTCGGGTCGGCGGCGGTCCGTACGACGTCGAACCGCAGCACCTTGCCCACCTGGTCCGGGGAGCCCGGGCCCAGGGTGTTCTCCAGCACGATCTGCGTGCCCACCGGGTAGCGCGAGAAGTCGATGACCACATCGGCCCGCTCGCCGGACGACAGTCCGATCGAGTTGGTCGGGAACGGGCTCTCCAGCAGGCCGCCGTCCGACCCGATCTGGATCATCTCGCCGCCGTCCGAGAGCCGCAGCTGGAAGAACCTCTGGTTGGAGGAGTTCTGCAGCCGGAAGCGGTACTTGCGCGCCGCGACCTCGAAGTACGGGCTCGGCTTGCCGTTGGCGAGGATCGTGGTGCGCCCGAACGCGTCGCCCATGACGTAGACGAGCTGCCCGGCCTCGTCGAACCGCGCGTCGCGCAGCGCGATCGGCACCTCGTACTGGCCGGACGGCAGCGGCAGGGCGCGCTCGGCGTCGTCCGAGAGCAGGTACGTGGCCGAGAGCCCCCGGAAGACGTGCTCGGATTCCATGTGGTGGGCGTGGTCGTGGAACCACAGGTGCGCGTTCGACTGCTCGTTGAGGTAGGTGTACGTGCGCGAGGTGCCCGGCCCGAAGGTGTCCATCGGGCCGCCGTCCTGCTCCGGCGGCACGTTGGCGCCGTGCAGGTGGATGGAGACCGGCATGTTGTGCGTGTTGCGGTGGCGGACGACGACCTTGCGCCCGCTGCGCGCCCGCAGCACCGCGCCGGGGAAGTTCCCGTCGAAAGTCAGCACCTTGGTCTGCACCCCGGGGATGATCTCCCGGTCGACCTCCTTGATGGTGACGGCGTACGTGTCCTGGCCGCCCCAGGTGGAGATCGGCGAGAGCAGCGGCAGCCGGGGCATCTTCACGGTGAACGGGGCCGGCACCGCCACCGGGGCCGCCGGCGCCGCGGGCGCGGCCTCCGCCGACCGGGCGTTGACCAGCGGCAACAGTGCGCCGCCGGTTATCAGGGTGCCTCCGGTCGCGGCGATGGCACCGCCGATCACGCGTCGTCTGGTGACCATGGGATGTCCTCCTGGGGATTGGTGCACACGGCCGTCAATCGCACATGTGTTGCGCCGCGAGTGCATCCGATCCGGCTCGCACCGCACTGGAGCCCAGGTGGTTCAAACGGCAGGAGCCCGTCCGAATCCGGACGGGCTCCTGGCGGCGGACCGGTGCTCAGCCCTTGTCGACCTTGATGACGACGGTGCTGCAGATCTTGTCGGCGAAGGTCTGCTTCTTGCTGTCCCACAGCGGCCACAGCCACCCGAGGTAGCAGGGGAGACCGTCGACGATGTGCGCCAGCTTGCGCAGGAACGCCATGCCGAAGCCGAGCGTGCTGCCGTCCGCCTCGCGGCGCAGGCTGATGCCGACGACCTTCTTGCCGATCGTCTGGCCGGTGGAGCCTTCCTTGTAGAGCTGGAAGAAGCCCATGCCGAGGGCGTAGATCAGGCCGATGATGAAGAAGGGGCCGGGGCCCGCGGTGGCCGGGTCGTCCGCGTTGGCCATGTCGATGAAGCCCAGCGCGTACATCGGACCCAGGATGATCAGGCCGTCGAGGAGGTACGCACCGACGCGCAGGCCCCAGTGGGCGAGCGGCGGCATTCCGGAACCCGGCATGCCGGGCATCCCGGGCATGCCCGGGGCCGGCGGGTACGCGCCGTACGCCGGCGGCGGCGGGGTCTGCTGCTGCGGGTAGCCGTACTGCGGGGGGACGCCCTGCGGAGCCTGCTGCGGGTAACCGGGCTGGCCCTGCTGGGGGTAGCCGGGCTGACCCTGCGGCGGCTGCTGGCTGTACGGGTTGTTCGGATCGCCGAAGCTCATGGCGAGGTCTCTCCAGTGTCTCAAACGGGGACGTAACGGCAAGGACCGAGGGACTTCACAACATGAGCGGTTTGCCCCCCTGCGCGGCCGCGATCTAGCGGCCCCATCGTGTTCGTAACATCGACTGCTTGTCCAATCCGTTCGCCAAGGCGCCCCGAACGGCGCCCGGTCCGGCCGAGCCCCTCGAAGGCCTCGGAGCGCCGCTGCCCGGAACCCAGCCCTGCGCGCCCGTCAGCAGACCGGGCGCCGCCCCATGTCCCGGGCGGCCTCCTCGGCGGCCGCGACCGGGGTCGGCAGCGACGGCACCGGCTCGGAGGGCGCGAGCAGTTGCGCCGAGAGCCCCGGGGCGGCCGCGGCGCCCTTCGCGGTGACGCGGCCGGTCGACACCGCCTGCAAGGTACCGAGAGCGGCGACGTACGCGACGAAGCTCTCCATGTCGCGCCGGTGCCGGACCGGGTCCCGGTACCCGCCGAGCGCCGGGTACCCGTCCTGCCCGGTGAGCGTGTACGAGGGGGTCACCAGCCGGTACGCGCCGTCCAGGCGCAGCGCGGCGCCGCCGATGACCACATCGGCCGGAGCCACGCGGTTACCGGCCGGCCCGGCCGCGTCGAAGGAGTACCGGACGTTCCCCGAGACCGCGAGCGGCGCGTACGTCAGGGCGCCGCCGGCGTCCAGCGCCCACTGCTGCTCCAGGGCGTCGTGCAGTTGCCGTCCGCTGACCGTCGCCGAGACCAGCGGGCAGCCGTATCCGACGGCCTTCCACGCCCGCTCGAAGGTGACGGGATCCTCCTCGGCGGATGCGAGGAGGAGATCGGTGTTGATGACGCTCCGGCCGACCCGCGGCGCCAGGGCGATCAGCGCCAGGTCGGCGGGTCCGTGCTCGGCGCGGGGGCTGGTGTCGAAGGAGTCCGGGGCCTGACCGGCCGCCCACAGCGCCCAGTCGGCCACCAGGTTGCCCATCGTGCTCTCCCCGGTCGGTGCGAGGCGGCGGCGGAAGGACGTGCGTTGTCGGCCGATGACCGTCGCCGCGCGCCGGGCGGCGTAGCCCTTCCAGTAGTCCACCACTTCCTGAAGGTCGGCATCGGGCGTCATGTCCCGGCTGTTGGGGTGATTGGTGGAGGTGGTCAGCTCGCGGACCACCGTCCCGGTCACCGGGTCGAGCCGCAGGTTGATCTCGTTGACGAGCTGGCCGTGGCAGCCGGCCTCGACGAAGGGCCTCGGCCGCCCGTCGGGGTCGGGCAGCATCATGTTGAAGGCGCTGTGCCAGTGCCCGGTCACGATCGCGTCGATGTCCGGTGACACGCGCAGCGCCAGCTCGTACGCCGGTCCGCTCGGCTCGCTGCCGGAGTCGAAGGCGGTCCCCGCCGTCGCCCCGTCGTGCATGCTGAGCACGATGGCGCCCACACCGCGCGCCTTGAGCTCCGCCGCGCAGCGGTTGGCGGCGGCCAGCTCGTCCAGCGTGGTCAGGCCGGGCTGGAAGGAGTTGGGGAAGCCCTCCGTGCCCAGGGCCGTCAGGTGGATGAAGCCGATGGGCAGCTGCCGGCCGTCCGGCGCCGGTACCCACTCGATGTTGTACGGGGGCAGCACGGTCGCCCCCGCCTGGCCCGCGACGGCGTTGGCGCTGTAGTAGCGGAAGTCGGCGCCGTGGAACCGCAGCCCCCGCGAATCGGGGAAGGAGTTGGTCAGCCCCTCGCCCTCGTACGGGACGCCCTGTTCCATGTGCTGGAGCAGGAAGCCGGGGGTGCGGTCGAACTCGTGGTTCCCGGCCGTCGCGAAGTCCAGCCCCAGCCGGTTCAGCGCCTCGATCGTCGGCTCGTCGGACAGGGCGAAGGCCGGGAACTCCCAGCCCGAGAAGAGGTCCCCGGGCGCGAAGAAGAAGGACCGGGCGCCCTCGGCGCCCCGCTCGGCCCGCAGCCGCTTCAGGAGCGTTGCCATGTACGCGACCCCGCCGACGTTGTACTTCGTTCCGTCGGCCCCGGTGATGACGGAGTCCCGGAGCGGGGGGTCGCTGAGATAGCCGTGCAGATCGGTGATGTTCAGCAGCTGCACCTCCACGTACCCCGCGGCGCTGACGGAGTCGAGCGCCGCCCGGGTGGCCGCGGCGGCGGTCCCCGCGACGGCCCGGATCCCGAGGACCCCGGCGCCGGTCAGAAATCCACGTCGGCCCAAGCCGTCCATCCGCATCCGCGCTCCCGATCCGGCGCGCTCGACCGCGCGTGAAGAGACCTGAAGAGACTTGTAGCAGCGTTTGCGTCCGCCGCGTGAGACGCGGCCGGGGCGAACGAGCCCGCTCCGGGGCGGATCCCGTCAATCTTCCCGCGGCGCCGGGTCGGACCCGGGAGACGGGGTTAGCGTCCCCCCATGCATTCGAACATACAGCCGTCGTCCGTCAGTTCGCCGTCGCGCCGCGGCCTCCTTCGCACCGCACTGGCGGGCACGGCCGCGGCCGGTTCCGTCCTCGCCCTCGGTTCCGCCTTCCCGGCCTCCGCGGAACCCGTGACGGACGGCCGCCCCACCACCCCCCAGGAGGCGCTGGGCCGGCTGTCGGCCGGCAACAGGCGCTGGGCCGCGTACCGTCAGGAACACCCGCACGAGTCCCCTTCCGTACGCCTGCGGCTCACCGAGGCCCAGCACCCCTTCGCGATCGTGCTGGGCTGCGTCGACTCCCGGGTGCCGCCGGAGCTCGTCTTCGACCAGGGGCTCGGCGACCTGCTGACGGTGCGCTCGGCGGGCGAGGTACTGGACGAAGCGGTGCTCGGCAGCATCGCGTACGGCGTCCTGGAACTGGACATCCCGCTGGTGATGGTGCTCGCCCACCAGTCGTGCGGAGCCGTCGGTGCCGCGGTCCACGCCGACGAGACCGGGGAACGACTGCCCGCCCACATCCAGTACCTGGCCGAGCAGATCGGGCCCGCCATCGACCACGGCCTGCACGGTGACGCCCGGGTCGACGCCACGATCGACGCCCACGCGCGCAGCACCCGCCGACGGCTGGCGGCCGAGCCCGACCTCGCCCGCCGCATGGCCACCGGCAAGCTGGCCGTGGTCGCCGCCCGCTACCAGCTGCGCGACCAGCGGATCCGCACCCTGTGACGGTGACTCCGCGGGCCGGCGGCCCGGCGGGTCGGCCTAGGCGGGGAGGCCGAGCAGGAGCAGCGGGCTGCCGGTGGGCTGGGGGGAGCCGCCGGCCGGTTCGAGGGTCAGGCCGACGGCGCCCGCGCGCCCGACCGCCCCGTGCATCAGCACGGCGCCGTCGCGGGCGAGCAGTCCCGCCGGGCGCATGACGCCGTGATCGGCGAACCAGAGCTGGTACGTCCTGCCCGGCCCCGCAGGCGGCAGCCCGGCGGCGAGGAACACCGCCCGGTCCCGGGCGGCGGAGGCGACGACGGTCGCGGCGGCCCCGTTGCCCGTGCGGCCATGGGTGATGCGGGCGTCGGGCGCCGTGAGGACCGAGGTCACGTCCTGGCTCCGGGCGGCGGCCTGGTCCGCCTGCTGCCGGGCCTGCTCCGCCTGTCGGCCCTGCCAGAGCGAGACGCCGCCCAGCGTGGCCGCCGCGGCGACGGAGGCCGCCACCGCCCAGGGGCCGGCCCTGCGGGTGAGCAGGCGCAGCCGCCGGGCCGGACCGCGCACCACGGGCACCTCTGGTGGGAGTTGGCGGACGGCGCCGACGCCGTGCAGGACGGCCGCCTTCATGCCCGGCGGCGGTGCGAGGGCCACGCCGGCGGCCAGGCGCGCCGCGGTCGCGTCGAAGCCGCGTACCTCCTGGGAGCAGGCGGGGCAGTGCTCCAGGTGGGCGGCGAAGGCCTCGCGCTCCTCTTCGGTGAGCGCGTCCAGGGCGTAGGCGCCGGTGAGGGTGTGCATTTCGTCGTCGTGCTTCATGTGGTCACCCCCATGCAGTCGCGCAGCCGGATCAGCCCGTCGCGCATCCGGGTCTTGATGGTCGGAAGGGGGGCCTGCAGGGTCTCGGCGACCTCGCGATACGTCAGCCCCTGGTAGTACGCGAGGGTGACGGCCTGGCGCTGCAGCTCGGTCAGGCCGCGCATGCACCTCTTGACCTGCTCGCTCTCCAGCCGCGCCTCCACCTGCTCGCTCACCTCGTCGAACGGCCTGCTCTGCTCCCGGACGCCGACGGCGTGTTCACGGGTGGACGAGGCCTGGGCGGAGCGGACCCGGTCGACGGCGCGGCGGTGGGCGAGGGTGGCGACCCAGGTCGCGACGCTGCCCTGCTCGGGACGGTACCGGGCGGCCTGCCGCCAGAGGTCGATCATCACCTCCTGGGCCACTTCCTCGGACTGGGCCCGGTCGCGCACCACCTTGACCGCGATGCCGAAGACCGTGCCGGCCACCGCGTCGTAGAGCGCGGAGAAGGCGGCCTCGTCCCCTTGGGCGACCCTCGCCATCAGTTCGGCGAGATCCGGGCCGGGCTGCTCGCGGCCGCCGAACCGCGGTTGCGGCCTCATTCGTACATCCATCGCATGAACGTTCCTTCGTGGCGGCCGGACGCTGTGGGCGCGCTGTGGGTGCCTTCGCTTCCTCTTCGTGGCCGAACCCCCCGGCGGATTGGTCCGGCTGCCCTGCAATGTGCCCGCCGGGGTCATCCCTTCGAGGGAATGAGCCTCGGCAGACAGTCGGGAGCCGCCCCGGAGGCCGAAAGAAGGGGTGCGGACCTTGCCAAGGCCGTGCGATGCGCCCCTGGCACGTCGCAGGAGATTTCGATTTCGGGAATCAAAGGAGACATCTGATGTCGCGTGTTCTCAAGAGCGCCGCGCTCGCCCTCGCCGCCGGCGCCCTGGTCTTCGGAGGCGCCTCCGCCGCCACCGCCGACGCCACGGCGGAGGGCGCGGCCATCGGCTCGCCGGGCGTGCTTTCGGGCAACGTGGTCCAGATTCCGATCCACATCCCGATCAACGTGTGCGGCAACTCGGTCAACATCATCGGTCTGCTCAACCCGACCGCCGGCAACACCTGCATCAACGCCTGACCCGTTCAGTGGGAACAACCGCGCGGGTGACGGCAGTCGGCGCCGCCACCCGCGCGGCGGTCCCGGCGGAACCTCGCTCGGCCTGAACCTCGCTCGGCCTGAACCTCGCTCGACCCGATTCTCGCCCGACCGGATGAACGACCCATCCGGCGGCCGGTGCACGCCGAATACCGGTCGTGAGCACCAACCGAAGGACCGTCGAAGGCGGCGCACTCGCCGTGGCGAGCGGCCTGTTGTCCGGGTACGCGGCACTGGCCGTCGCCGAACTGGCCGCCTCGCTCCTGCGGCCCCGGGCCGGGCCGCTCACCGCGGTCGGCGGTGCGGCCATCGACCGGACCCCGCCGGCCCTGAAGGACTACGCGATCCGCGCCTTCGGGGAGAACGACAAACTGGTTCTCCGGCTCGGCATCCTCGCCGTACTCGCCCTGAGCTCCGCGGCCTTCGGCCTCATCGCCCTGCGCCACCGGCGCACCGGAGCCGCGGCCGTCCTCGCGTTCGGGCTGGCCGGGGCAGTCGCCGCGGTGTCCCGGCCCGACGCGACCGGTGTGGCCGACGCGCTGCCGTCGGTGGCGGGCGCGGTCGTCGGCGCCGCGGTACTCCACCTCTTGGTGGGCGGGGTGACCGGGCCGTGGGCGCTGTTCTCGGCCGGCGCACCGGGCGGGCAGGAGCCGGGCGGGGAGTCCCGCCCGAGCCGGCGCGGCTTCCTGTTCGCGGCCGGTGCCGCGGCGCTCGCCGCCACCGGCGCAGGCGCCCTGGGCCGGGCCGTGACCGGCCGGCGCGGCCGGGGCGCGGTCGCCTCGCGGGAGGCCGTACGACTGCCCGCGCCCGCCTCGCCGGCGGCGCCCGTCCCGCCCGGGGCGCAGCTGCGGATTCCCGGGGTCAGCGCCTTCACCACGCCCAACGCGGACTTCTACCGGGTCGACACCGCGCTCGTGGTGCCCAGGGTGGACGCGGGTGCCTGGCGGCTGCGCGTCCACGGCGCGGGCGTCGACCGCCCGCGTACCTTCACCTTCGAGGAACTGCTCGGCCGGAAGCTGATCGAGCGGGACATCACCTTGACCTGCGTGTCGAACGAGGTCGGCGGCCCGTACGCGGGCAACGCGCGCTGGCTCGGCGTACGGCTGGCCGACGTGCTGCGGGAGGTCGGGGTGCGGCCTCCGTCGACCGGCGGCCCCGCCGATCAGCTGGTGGCCCGGTCGGTGGACGGGATGACGCTCGGCACCCCCGTCGAGGACGTCATGGACGGCCGGGACGCGCTGCTCGCCGTCGGGATGAACGGGGAGCCGCTGCCCTTCGACCACGGCTTCCCGGTCCGGATGGTGGTCCCCGGCCTGTACGGCTACGTATCGGCCTGCAAGTGGATCGAGGACATCGAGCTCACCACCTTCGACGCCTACGACCCGTACTGGGTGAGGCGGCAGTGGGCCCCGAAGGCCCCGATCAAGACCCAGGCCCGGATCGACACCCCCAAGCCCTTCGCCCGGACCCCCGCCGGGACCGTCATGGTCGCCGGGGTCGCGTGGGCCCAGCACCGCGGGATCACCCGGGTCGAACTCCGGGTCGACGACGGCCCGTGGGAAGAGGCCCGACTCGCCGAGCAGGACACCTCCGACACCTGGCGCCAGTGGTCCTTCCCCTGGAAGAGCGCCCCCGGCGGCCACCACTTGACCGTACGGGCGACCGACGGCGCCGGCGAGGTGCAGACGGAGCGGCGCAGCCGCACCGTCCCCGACGGCGCGAGCGGTTGGCACAGCGTCTTCGTCACGGCCGGCTGACCGGCCCCCAACTTCCTTCCCCCGCATGTCACCCACCCCTCCCTTTCCCTTGGAGAACGCGATGAACACCCTTCGTATCCGCCGTACCGCCCTCGCCGTCGCCACGGCGGCCGTGCTGCCGCTCGCGCTGGCCGCCTGCTCCGAGGAGAGCGAGGACTCGGCGGCCGGACCGGCCGCCGCGGCGCCGGTGACGGCGGACGAGCCCTTCGGACCCGCCTGCGCCGGGGTCCCCGCGGAAGGCGCGGGCAGCTTCGACGGCATGGCCAAGGACCCGGTCGCCACGGCCGCGTCGAACAACCCGGCGCTGTCCACCCTGGTCGCGGCGGTCAAGCAGGCCGGCCTGGTCGACACCCTGAACAACGCCAAGGGCATCACCGTGTTCGCGCCGACCAATGCGGCCTTCGCGAAGATCCCGAAGGCCGACCTCGACAAGGTCCTCGCCGACAAGGCCACCCTGACCAAGATCCTCACCCACCACGTCGTCGCACAACAGCTCACGCCCGGGCAGCTGGAGAACGGATCCTTCGAAACCTTGGAGAAGGGCAGGGTGACCACGGCCGGTTCGGGTGACGCGTACCGGCTCGACAACACCTCCAACGTCGTCTGCGGCAACGTCCGCACCGCCAATGCCACGGTGTACATCGTCGACACGGTCCTGCTGCCGAAGTAGCCCAGGAGCAGCCCTGAGGCAACCCCGGTCCGCCCCCCCCGCCCCCCGCGGGGGGGCCGGCCCGAGCTGTGTATTATAAACAAAAAACAGCCCCCCAGTCACGTCAAAAAAAAA
>NZ_JBHWVM010000080.1:0-37367 GCF_042736805.1 Streptomyces sp. NPDC060031 | reverse complement strand
GCGCCCGCGGGGCGCGGCCGCCCGGCCGGGACCCTCGCGCGCGCCCCCGACCTGTACGCCCTCCAAGTCCTGCGGACCTGACGGGTCCGGCGCCGCCGTCACACCTCTCCTCGAACCCCTCACCTCAGCAGAAGGAAACAGGGCACTATGGGCAGCCAGTCCAGCAGGAATGCAGACAACAACCCCCGTCAGTCGCGCATAGCCGAGATGCGCCGCGCCGACCAGTCACGCGACCGGCGCAACAAGGCCGTCGCGATCACCGTCTCGGCGGCCGTCGTCGCCGGGCTCATCGGCTTCGGCGCGTGGGTGATGATCGACCAGCAGGACAAGAAGGACGCCGAGGCGGCGGCCCGCAAGGCCCCGGTCAACGGCGAGCAGACCTGGGACGCCAAGAAGCTGGGCCGCAACCACGTCGAGACCCCCGTGAAGTACGAGATGAACCCGCCCGTCGGCGGGGACCACAGCCCCCGCTGGATGAACTGCAACGGCGACGTCTACAAGAACCCGATCCCCGAGGTGAACGCCGTGCACTCGATGGAGCACGGCGCGGTCTGGGTGACGTACAACGAGAAGGCCGCCAAGGCCGACCTCGACAAGCTCGCCGAGACGGTGGGCAAGACCCCGTACACGCTGATGAGCCCGGACAAGGAGCAGGCCGGCGCGATCATGCTCAGCGCCTGGGGCAAGCAGCTGACCGTGGACAACGCGGCGGACCCCCGCGTCGCGCAGTTCTTCACCCGGTACGTGCAGGGCCAGCAGACCCCCGAGCCGGGCGCGGCCTGCACGAACGGGCTGGCCGAGAAGTGAGCCGTACGTACTGGGCCGCGGGCGCGGCCGTCGGCGCCGCGCTGCTGTTCGCCGTGGGGGCCACGGTCGCCACCGCGAGCGGCGGCGACAGCGGCGCGGGTGGTTCCGGTACGTCGTCCCGTGCGCCGGGGCTCTACTCGCCGGACGCCGGCTTCGCCCGGGACATGGCGGTGCACCACCAGCAGGCGGTGGAGATGTCCTTCGTCGTGCGCGACCGCACCAAGGACGAGGCGGTGCGCGGCCTCGCGTACGACATCGCCAACACCCAGGCCAACCAGCGCGGCATGCTGCTGGGCTGGCTGGACCTGTGGGGGCTGCCGAAGGTGCTGGCCGACGAGCCGCCGATGTCCTGGATGGGGACCGGGGGCGAGCACGCCGGACACGGGGACGGGCACGGTGACGGGCACGGGAGCGGTGGCGGCACCGGGGCGCAGGGCGCCAAGCCCGGCGCGCTGATGCCCGGCATGGCCACCAAGGAGGAGCTCGCGCGGCTCGCCACCCTGGACGGCCGGGAGGCGGAGGTGTTCTACCTCCAGCTGATGAGCGACCACCACAAGGGCGGCGTCGCCATGGCCCAGGGCTGCGCGACCCAGTGCGAGACCCCGCCGGAGCGGGCGCTGGCGCAGGGCATGGTGGCGGCGCAGCAGTCGGAGCTCACCCTGATGGCCGACATGCTGACGCAGCGCGGGGCGGCGCCGCGCGCCTGACCTGGCCGGACACCCCGGAACACGCCCGTACGGTCACCGGTGACGGTCACCCGTACGGGCGTGCGTTCGCCCGTCTGGAGTCGCGTGCGCCGAATGGCGCAACGACGATGGAGGCGCCGGGGCCGGCGCAACCGCGCCCGGTCGCCACGGCGCGCTCAGGAGGTTGACGCGATGACCACCGCCGGAGACATCATGCACCCCGGGGCCCAGTGGATCCCCGCCACCGAGACCCTGGACCGGGCCGCTCAGCTGATGAGCCGGCTCAATGTGGGCGCACTGCCCATCAGCGACTCCACCGAACGGCTCTGCGGCATCCTGACCGACCGCGACATCGTGGTGGGCTGTGTGGCCAAGGGCCACGACCCGTCGAAGATCACGGCCGGCGATATGGCCAAGGGCACCCCGCGCTGGATCGACGCGGACGCGGGCGTGGACGAGGTGCTGGAGGAGATGCAGAGCCACCAGATCCGCAGGCTCCCGGTGATCAAGGACAAGCGGCTGGTCGGCATGATCAGCGAGTCGGACCTGGCCCGGCACCTCTCGGAGGAACAGATAGCGGGCTGGGCCGAGAAGGTCTACGCGAAGGGCTGACCCCGCCCCGGCCCCTCGCCAGGCGGAGCTGCTTCGAGGACCGCCCGTGCCACCTGGTGCGGGCGGTCCAGCATGACCAGGTGCCCCGCGGGCTCGGCGACCTCGAAGCGGGCGCCGAGCAGGCCGGCCAGGTCGCCCTGGCGGGCGAGCCAGCGCAGGGCGGAGCCGCGCGCGGAGCCGTCGTATCCGGCGAGGACGGTGGCGGGGGCCGTCAGCGGGTGGGTCCGGCGCAGGGCCAGCACCTCGGCGGCCACGTCGAGGTAGCGGGAGTTCTCCAGCAGGGCGCCGCGCCAGACCCGGCCGGTGCGGTAGCAGCGGCGTACGAGGTCCCGCGCGGCCGGGTCGGCGCCGCCGGTGCGGGAGAGTCGTACGGTGGCCCGCCGGGCCAGTGGTCCCAGCGCGGCCGGCAGTCCGGCGGCGGTCAGTGCCCGGCCGGCCGCGCGGGCGGCCCCGGTGCGCAGCCCTGCGGGCAGCAGGACGCGCGGGGCCTCCTCCACGCTGCCGTCGACCAGCACCACGGCGGCGGTGCGCTCCGGGTACAGGCGGGCGAAGGCCTCGGCGTGGAACCCGGCGATGGAGTGCCCGGCCACGGTCACCGGGCCGGGCAGGCCCAGCGCGTCCAGCAGCCCGGCGATCCGGTCGGCCTCCCCGGCGGCGCTCGGCGCCACGGCGGCCGGGCCGCTCAGGCCGTGTCCGGGGCGGTCGAAGCGGACGACGGTACGGCCCTCGGCGGCGAGCAGCGCCGCGACGCGGTCCCAGTCGAACCAGGCCATGGCGAGCCCGGCACTGAGCACGGCCACCGGCCCCCGGCCCTCGACGACCACGTGCAGCGGGACCCCGCCCACCCGGACGAAGCCGTCCTCGGGCGTCACGTACGGCGCTCCTTGTGCACGGAGTACGCGAGCAGCGCCAGCCACAACGCCACGAACAGCACCTGGAGCCGTTGCCCGGCGCCCAGCGCCCAGGTGCCGCGCCCGGCGGTGAACAGTGCGATGGCGGACAGGGTCCAGGCGGTGGCGAGCAGTTCGAGGGCGACGAGCGCGGGGCCGTAGCGGGCGAGCGGGGCGAACCAGCCGTAGCGGCGGGCGGCGACCGTGAGGGCCACTATCCCGACGAGCGCGCCGGTCATGGCGAGGCTGCTGCTGACGGCATGGGCCTGGTGGGTGGCGGGGACCAGACCGGCGGTCTCCCGGGCCGCGCATTCGGGGTCCGCGGTGGGCGTGCAGCTCAGCGGCAGCCAGGCGTCGGCGGCGGTGGCCGCGCCGAAGAGGGTGACGCCGGCCCAGCCGGCGACGGCCCAGGGGCGGCGGGACTCGGGGCGCCGGACCAGTCTCAGCAGGGCCAGCGCGCCGCCGAGGAAGGCGAGGAGTCCGGCGGTGAAGTCGGTGGCCCGGAAGAGGCCGCCGAGCGGCTGGTCCTGGGCGGCGAGCTCACTGACGTACGTCTCGATGGGGTTGAGGCCGGTGGAGAACACGACTTCGAGCACCCACGCGGTGTAGGCGGCGGCGCCGAGGCCGATGAGGACGGCGACCGGGGCACTGCCGCCGCGCGAGGTGATGGACACAGTGGACATAGTGTGACTAATCCTAAACACGGCGGGGCCGGTCCTACGATTGGATACCCACCCCGGGTAGGGTTTGCCGTATGAAGCGCCCTGCCCTGCGTACCGAGCGACGAGCCGTCCGGTGGCCCCGGCCGCTGCTGCTCGCCGCTCTGTTGCTGGGCATCGTGACCATGCACACGCTGGGTCATCCGGCGCGGGGGCACGCCATGGAGGACGCGCCCGCGGGCCATTTCGTTGCCCGGACCGCCGCGCACGCGCCGGACCACGACGGGGGTGCTTCCGGCACCCCGGCCGCCGTCGCGGACCACACAGCCGCCGGGGCGCTCCTGTCCGGCACCGGCCTCGGCCTCGGCACCGGCACCGGCACCGGCACCGGCACCGGCATGGACCCCATGTCGGTCTGTCTCGCCGTACTGGCCGCGCTCACCCTGCTGGTCCTCGGAGCCGGACTGGCCGGCCCGCGCCGTGCCGCGCCGCTCGGGGGCGCGGCCCGCGCGCCGGGCCGGTCCGGCGGCCCCGACCCGCCGCCGCCCCGCGAACTCCTCACCCGGCTGGCGGTGCTGCGCGTATAGGACGGGCCCCGCTGTCGCCCCCGCATGCCCGCGGGGCGGCGGCAGACGGCGCCCACCTGCCCGCACCACACAGCCACGAGGTGCTCCACCATGCGCTCGTTCCGCGCTCCCCACACCCCGCCCGCCCCGCCCGCTCTCCCCGCCCGCCGCGCCGTCCTCGGCGCCGCCGCGGCCTTCGCCGGCTCCGGGCTGCTCGCCGCGTGCTCCGGCGGCTCCGGCGGCTCCGGCATGGCCGGCATGGACCACGGCTCCGGGGACCACGGCGGGGCCCCCGCCGCGCCCGGCGGCTACGTCGACCCGGCCGGCCCCGAGGTACGGGCCGCCGAGGCCGCCCGCCGGGCCACCGGCCCGCTCACCGAGGCCCGGCTCACGGCCACCGCCACCGCGCTCGACCTCGGCGGCGGCCTCTCCGTGCGCTCGTGGGCGTACGGGGACAGGCTCCCCGGCCAGGAGGTACGGGTCACCGCGGGCGGGACCCTCGCCCTGACCCTGGCCAACCACCTCCCCGAGCCCACCTCCCTGCACTGGCACGGCCTGGCGCTGCGCAACGACATGGACGGGGCCCCGGGGCTGACCCGGCCGGACATCGCCCCGGGTGGCTCCTTCACGTACCGCTTCGCCGTCCCGCACCCGGGGACGTACTGGTTCCACCCGCACTCCGGGGTCCAGCAGGACCGCGGGCTGTACGCCCCGCTGATCGTCGAGGACCCGAAGGAGCCGCTCTCCTACGACAAGGAGTGGGTGGTGGTCCTGGACGACTGGCTCGACGGGGTCGACGGCTCCACCCCGGACGCCGTGCTCGCCGAGCTCCGCAAGGGCATGGGCGCGGGCACGAGTACGGGTTCGGGTGCGGGCACGGGCGGTCACGCCGGGCACGGCTCCCGCTCCGCGCCCGCCCCGGGCGCCGGCGGCCCCTCGCGCGCCCTCATGGGCGCGGACAGCGACGTCCTCGGCAAGGACGCGGGCGACGTCGCCCACCCCCACTACCTCGTCAACGGCCGGACCCCCGAGGACCCTTCGGTCTTCACCGCGCGCCCCGGCGAGCGGATCCGGCTGCGGATCGTCAACGCGGGCGGGGACACCGCCTTCCGCATCGCGCTGGGCGGCCACGAGCTGACGGTCACCCACACCGACGGCTACCCGGTGGAGCACGTCACCACCCGCTCCCTGCTCCTGGGCATGGGCGAGCGGTACGACGTCCTGGTCACCGCCGGGGACGGGGTGTTCCCGCTCACCGCGCTCGCGGAGGGCAAGGGCCGCTCGGCGCTCGCGCTGCTGCGCACCGGTTCGGGTACGGCGCCCACCGCCGCGACCCGGCCCGCCGAGCTGTCCGGGCGGCCGCTGACTGCGGAGGGGTTGAAGGCCGCCGAACCGGTGGCGCTCACCCAGCGCGAGCCGGACCGTACGGTGAGGATCAGACTCACCGGCGGGATGGCCGCGTACGACTGGGCCTTCGACGGCAAGCCGTACGCGGCGGACCGGCGGCTCGCGGTGAAGGCGGGCGAGCGGGTCCGGCTGGAGTTCACCAACTCCACGGCGATGTGGCACCCGTTGCACCTGCACGGGCACACCTTCGCCCTCGGCGCGGGGGCCGGCGGCGCCCGCAAGGACACCGCGGTGATCCTGCCGAACGGGGCCCTGACGGTGGACTTCGACGCCGACAACCCCGGGCTGTGGATGCTGCACTGCCACAACGTGTACCACTCCGCGGCCGGAATGATGACGGTCCTCGGCTACCAGCGCTAGCGCGCGACGACCGGTCCGGCGCGGCGCGGCGCGCGCCGGGCCGGAAACCGCGGGCGGGCACGCGCCGTGACATGACAGGGTGGTGATCATCACGCACCCGCACCACCTGACACACGAGGACTCCGCCCGGTATGAGCACCCCGCCGAACCCGCCCAGCACCCCGCCCGGACCACGGGCGGACCCTGCGGGCGCCCCCGCCCCCGAGACGCCTTCCATACCGGCCCCGGCGGACTCCCCCTCGCTCGAAAAGCCGACGGCCCAGGCGGCCGGGCCCGCGCCGGAACCGGCACCGGCCGCCGGGCCCCCGACCACCGCCACTCCGGAGCCCGCGCCCGCCCCGGATCCGGCCCCGTTCGCCCCCGTGGCCCCCGCCCCTCCGGCCGACCCGTACGCGACCCCCGCCGCCCCCGCCGCCCCCGGCGGCGCCTGGCCCCCGCCCGGGCCCGACTGGGCCGGGGCGCCGTACGGCTACCCGGCGCCGCAGAACACCAACGGCCTGGCCGTCGCCGCGCTGGTGCTCGGGCTCCTGGGCCTGGCCATCGGCCCGATCCCCGTCGTCTTCTGGTTCGGCGGCCTCCTGGCCGTCATCGGCATCGGCATCGGCATCGGAGCCGTCGTCCGCTCCCGCTCCGGCGCCCCGCGCGGCACGATGGCCGTCGTCGGCACCGGCCTCGCCGTCCTCGGGCTCGGCGCATCGGTCGGCGGCTACTTCCTCACCGGCGCCGTCTTCGACCGGATCGACCGGCGCCTCGACCGCGAGTACCGGCAGGGCATCGAGGAGTACGAGGACCACCCCGGGCTGCCGACCACCAGGCCGGCTCCGAGGCCGTCGCCGTCGCCCTCCCAGGTCCCCGGCCTGACCAGCGCACTGCCGTTCGGCGAGACGTTCACGTATCCCGACGGCGTCAAGGTGAGCCTGTCGAAGCCGGAGAAGTACGTCACGAAGAACCAGTACGCGAAGGTCGGCAACGCGGTGCAGACGACCGTCACGATCACCAACGACTCGCCCCGGACCATCAACGTGATCTACGCCCTGCCCAACCTCCGCGCCGCCGACGGCATGACCGCGAAGCCCGTCTTCGACGGCAGCGTGCCGAAGATGATCAGCGGTGACATCCTGCCGGGCGCGTCGGCCAGCGGGGTCGTCGCCTTCGAGGTCCCCGAGGGCACCGAGGAGGTCACCGCGGACATCACTCCCGGCGGCCTGCTGCCCGCCGTGAAGTACACGGGCGCGATCGGCTGACCCCTGGCTGCCCCGAAGCGTCCCGAACTGCCGCACCGAAAGGGCCGGGACCCAGGACATCGCGTCAGAAAGACGATTAGACTGCTCCCGTGCCTCAACTTCGCCTCGCGCTGAATCAGATCGACTCGCACGTCGGCAACATCGCCGCGAACGCCGACTCGGTCGTCCACTGGACCCGGCACTCCGCCGAGCAGGGCGCCCACCTGGTGGCGTTCCCGGAGATGATGCTGACCGGGTACCCCGTCGAGGACCTCGCCCTGCGCGGCTCCTTCGTCGACGCATCCCGGGCCGCGCTGCGCGAGCTCGCGCGGCGGCTGGCGGCCGAGGGGTTCGGCGAGCTGCCGGTCGTCGTCGGCTACCTCGACCGCACCGAGAAGGCCGCGCCCCGGCTCGGCCGCCCGGCCGGCTCCCCCGAGAACGCGGCCGCCGTGCTGCACCGCGGCGAAGTCGTGCTGCGCTTCGCCAAGCACCACCTCCCCAACTACGGCGTGTTCGACGAGTTCCGCTACTTCGTACCCGGCAACACCCAGCCGGTCATCCGGGTGCGCGGCGTGGACGTGGCCCTGGCCATCTGCGAGGACCTCTGGCAGGAGGGCGGGCGGGTGCCCGCCACCCGCTCCGCCGGAGCCGGGCTGCTGATCTCGATCAACGCCTCCCCGTACGAGCGCAACAAGGACGACCTGCGCCTGGAACTGGTCCGCAAGCGCGCCCAGGAGGCCGGCTGCACCCTCGCCTACCTGGCGATGATCGGCGGCCAGGACGAGCTGGTCTTCGACGGCGACTCGATCGTGGTCGACGGCTCCGGCGGGGTCATCGCGCGCGCGCCGCAGTTCTCCGAGGGCTGCGTCCTCGTGGACCTGGACCTGCCGGGCGCCTGCGCCGACGCCCCCGGGGGCACCGTCGACGACGGGCTGCGCATCGACCGGGTGATCCTCTCCGAGGAGCCGGTGGAGCCGTACGAGCCGGTCGTGACCGGCGGCTACGCCGACCGCCTCGACGACGACGAGGAGGTCTATGACGCGCTGGTCGTGGGGCTGCGCGCGTACGTCCGGAAGAACGGGTTCCGCTCGGTCCTGATCGGACTCTCCGGCGGCATCGACTCCGCGCTCGTCGCCGCCATCGCCTGCGACGCGATCGGCGCGCAGAACGTGTACGGCATCTCGATGCCCTCGAAGTACTCCTCGGACCACTCCAAGGGCGATGCGGCCGACCTCGCCGAGCGGACCGGCCTGAACTTCCGGACCGTGCCGATCGAGCCGATGTTCGACGCGTACATGGGCTCGCTGGGCCTGACCGGTCTGGCCGAGGAGAACCTCCAGTCCCGGCTACGCGGCACCATGCTGATGGCGCTGTCCAACCAGGAGGGCCACATCGTGCTGGCCCCGGGCAACAAGTCGGAGCTGGCCGTCGGCTACTCCACCCTGTACGGCGATTCCGTGGGCGCGTACGGACCGATCAAGGACGTCTACAAGTCGGACGTCTTCCGCCTGGCCGAGTACCGCAACCGGGCGGCGGCCGAGCGCGGCGAGACCCCGCCGATCCCCGAGAACTCGATCGTCAAGCCCCCGAGCGCCGAGCTGCGCCCGGGCCAGGTGGACACGGACTCACTGCCGGACTACCCCGTCCTGGACGCGATCCTGGCGATGTACGTGGACCGCGACCAGGGGCTGGAGTCGATCGTCGCGGCCGGCTTCGACCCCGAGCTGGTCGCGAAGACCCTGCGCATGGTGGACACGGCGGAGTACAAGCGCCGCCAGTACCCGCCGGGCACGAAGATCTCCGCGAAGGGCTTCGGCAAGGACCGCCGCCTGCCGATCACGAACGGCTGGCGCGAGCGGGCGTAACGCCCCCCGCCTCGGCCCCTGCCTACGGCTTGACCGTGAGGCGGGCCGCGACCGGGAGGTGGTCGCTGCCCGTGCGGGGCAGGGTCCAGGAGGCTTCCGGCTTGATGCCGCGGACCATGATCTGGTCGATGCGGGCCATCGGGAACTGCGCGGGCCAGCTGAAGCCGAAGCCGTCGCCCGCCGCGCCCTGGGTCGAGCGCATCTGCGAGGTGACCTCGGACAGCGCGCGGTCGTTCATGGTGCCGTTGAGGTCGCCGAGCAGCAGAACCTTCTTCAGCGGTTCGGCGGCCAGCGCGGCGCCCAGCGCGTCGGCGCTGTTGTCGCGCTGGTTGGCGGTGAAGCCGGCGTTCAGCTTGACCCGTACCGAGGGCAGGTGGGCCACGAAGGTGGCGACCTGGCCGTGCGGGGTGGCGACGGTGGCGCGCATGGCCCGGGTCCAGCCCATCCGGATGTCGACCGGCTGGCTGGCGGTCAGCGGGAACCTGCTCCACAGGCCGACCGTGCCCTCGACCGAGTGGTACTTGTACGTGGCCGCCAGGGCCTTCTCGTAGACGGGGACGGCGCTGCCCTTGAGCTCGGTCAGGGCCAGGATGTCGGCGCCGGACCTGCCGATCGATTCGGCGGTGCCGCGCGGGTCGGTGTTGTCGGCGTCGACGTTGTGCGTGGCTACCGTGAGGTTGCCGCCGGAGCCGGACTTGTCGGTGACCAGGCCGCCGAAGAGGTTCACCCAGACGGCGGCCGTCAGCAGTATCGCGATCAGCGCGGTGGCGGACTTGCGGATCACGGCGGCGACCAGCAGGACCGGGACGGCCAGGCCCAGCCAGGGCAGGAAGGTCTCGGTGAGGCTGCCGAGGTTGCCCACGTCGTTGGGCAGATCGGCGTGGAAGATCATGACGAGCGAGAGCAGCGCGGCGAGGCCCGTCAGCACGAGCCCGCGGCGCCAGATGCCCCGGTCGCGCTTCAGTTCGGCCAGTCGGCGCCGGAACGGGGATCCGGAGGGCTCGGGCTCCGAGCCGCCGTTCCCCGCTTCCGTCATGTACGCCTGTGCCATGCCCTGCCCTCACTGCCGTGCTCGCGCTCCGTTCCCGCCCCTTGACCCTAGGCGATGAGCGGAGCCTTCCGTGCCGTTTGTCCCGGCCGTACGTCCGGGAGGACGAACGGCCATGCGGATGCAGTTCCGCTTGTCACGAAACGCGCACATTTCCTCGCGCAGCCCTGGGGCGGGCCAGGAGTGTGACGAACCGGTCCTCGCGGCACTTCCGCCCCGGGCCGGACGAGTGCCACCATGGTGGGTGAGTCCGGGGACGCCGTGAGGGCGCCTCGAGATGACACAAGGAGCAGTTGCAATGACGCCTGCCGTTTCGCCTGCCCGCGAAGCCTCCCCCACCCTGTACGGAGGCTCGGGCACCCGGCGCATCACCGTCCGCGACCTCACCCTCGCCAAGGAGCGCGGCGAGAAGTGGCCCATGCTCACCGCCTACGACGCGATGACCGCGTCGGTCTTCGACGAGGCCGGCATCCCGGTCATGCTCGTCGGCGACTCGATGGGCAACTGTCACCTCGGCTACGAGACCACCGTCCCGGTCACGATGGACGAGATGACCCTGCTGTCGGCGGCCGTCGTACGGGGCACCAGCCGGGCCCTGATCATCGGTGACCTGCCGTTCGGCTCGTACCAGGAAGGCCCCGTCCAGGCGCTGCGCAGCGCCACCCGCCTCGTCAAGGAGGCCGGGGTCGGGGCGGTCAAGCTGGAGGGCGGCGAGCGCTCGCTGGCCCAGACCGAGCTGATCGTGCAGTCCGGCATCCCCGTCATGTCCCACCTGGGCCTGACCCCGCAGTCCGTGAACGCCATGGGCTACCGGGTGCAGGGCCGCGGCGACGAGGCCGCGCACCAGCTGTTGCGCGATGCCAAGGCGGCGCAGGACGCGGGCGCCTTCGCGGTGGTGCTGGAGCTGGTGCCGGCCGAGCTGGCCGCCGAGGTCACCCGGTCCCTGCACATTCCGACGGTCGGCATCGGCGCGGGCTCGGAGTGCGACGCGCAGGTGCTGGTGTGGACGGACATGATGGGGCTGACCAGCGGGAAGCTGCCGCGCTTCGTCAAGCAGTACGCGAACATCCGCAAGACCATGGGCGACGCGGCGAAGGCCTTCGCCGAGGACGTGGTCGGCGGAACGTTCCCGCAGGAAGAGCACGCCTTCCACTGATCCGGTGAGTGGCTCGGACAGCCCGCCGACCCCTGTGGCCGGCGGGCTGTCCGCTGCCCGTCGGCCGGCTGTCGGTCGGCTGTCGGTCATTTGTCGGCGGGTTGTCAGTGACGGCTGGTCCCATGGTGGACATGACGCGAAACGACAAGAACCCCAATGCCGTTGAGGTGCGGGGGCTGGTCAAGCACTACGGCGAGACCAAGGCCCTCGACGGTGTCGACCTCGATGTCCGCGAGGGCACCGTCCTCGGGGTCCTCGGGCCCAACGGCGCCGGCAAGACCACCCTCGTGCGCTGCCTGTCCACCCTGGTGATCCCGGACGCCGGCACGGCCACCGTCGCCGGGTACGACGTGGTCCGCCAGCCGCGGCAGCTGCGCCGCACCATAGGCCTGACCGGCCAGTACGCCTCGGTCGACGAGAAGCTCTCCGGCTGGGAGAACCTCTACATGATCGGCCGGCTGCTCGACCTGTCCCGCAAGGACGCCCGGTCGCGCGCCGACGAGCTGCTGGAGCGGTTCTCCCTCACCGAAGCCGCGAAGAAGGCCGCGATGCACTACTCCGGCGGCATGCGCCGCCGGCTCGACCTGGCCGCATCCATGATCGGCCGCCCGGCGGTGCTCTACCTGGACGAGCCGACCACCGGCCTGGACCCCCGTACCCGCAACGAGGTGTGGGACGAGGTGCAGCGGATGGTCGCCGAGGGGGCCACCGTCCTGCTCACCACCCAGTACATGGAGGAGGCCGAGCAGCTCGCGAGCGAGCTGACGGTCATCGACCGCGGCAAGGTCATCGCCAGCGGCAAGGTCGACGAGCTGAAGGCCCGGGTCGGCGGCCGGACCCTGAAGATCCGCCCCGCCGACTCCCGCGACCTGCCGGGCATGGCCCGCTCCCTGGCGGAGGCCGGGCTGGACGGGGTCGCCGGTTCCCAGGCGGTGCCGGACGAGGGCGTCCTGCTGGTGCCGATCCTGAGCGACGAGCAGCTGACCGCCGTGGTGGGCCTGCTGGCCGCCCGCGGGTACGCGATCGCCGACCTCGGCACCTACCTGCCCAGCCTCGACGAGGTGTTCCTGTCCATCACCGGCCAGAAGCCCTCCGTAGAGGACTCCATCCCCACCGAGCGGACCGAGGAGGTCGCGGCATGAGCACCGTAACCACGACGAAGCCCGACACCGCGGCCCCTGCGGCGGGGGTCCACCCTGTCGGCGAGGGCCGGATCGGCCTGCGGGCCAACCTGCGGCACATCGGCGCGCTGGTGCGCCGCAACACCCTGCAGATCAAGCAGGACCCGGAGTCGATGTTCGACGTCCTGTTCATGCCGATCATCTTCACGCTGCTGTTCGTGTTCGTCTTCGGCGGCGCCGTCGCCGGCAAGGGGAACCAGGGCGAGTACGTCAGCTACCTGGTTCCGGGCCTCATGGCCATGATGGGCATGAACATCGCCATGGCGGTGGGCACCGGTGTCAACGACGACTTCAAGAAGGGCGTGATGGACCGCTTCCGGTCCATGCCGATCGCCCGGTCGTCCGTCCTGCTGGCCAAGATCGTCGTCGAGGTCGGTCGGATGCTGGTCGCCATCGCGATCCTGCTCTGTGTCGGCTTCATACTCGGCCTGTCGATCCAGGGCTCCGTGCTGGACCTGTTCTTCTCCATCGGCCTGTCGGTCGTCTTCGGCGCATCCCTGATGTGGATCTTCATCCTGCTCGGTCTCACCATGAAGACCGCGCAGGCCGTCCAGGGCATGGCGATGCTGGTCCTGATGCCGCTGCAGTTCGGCAGCTCGATCTTCGCCAAGCCGTCCACGATGCCGGGCTGGCTGCAGAACTTCACGGACTACAACCCTCTGTCGAACCTGGCCGACGCGGCCCGCGCCCTGATCAACGGGACGCCGGTCGGGAACTCCGTGTGGATGACGCTGGCCTGGTCCGTTGCCATCACGGCGGTCACCATGCCGCTCGCGGTACGGAAGTTCCGCCAGAAGACCTGATCCGGGACGGTCCGCTCCGGATCGCGTCCCGGGACGGGCCCCGCACGGGGGGCCGGGTCAGATGAGGGCGGTGGCCTCCTCCAGGGTGAGGCCGCCGCCTTCGGCGTGCGCCGCCTCGTACACGGCATCACCGAGCGCCGTCCGGGCCAGTTCCTCGGCCCGGGCGACGTCCTCGCGTTCCGTGATCACCTTGTAGTGCCCGGGCGGCAGGTGGACCTCGTAGGCGCCGATCAGCCGCGCGGCCGTCCGCGCCTGTTCCGGGCCGCCGAGCGAGGCGCGGGCGACGGCCGCCGACAGCAGGTGCAGGGCCGGCATCTGCTGGGCGACCATCAGCGTCAGCGGGTCCTGGACGGTGGCCGAGGCCTCCCTGATCTGCGCCAGCGCCTCCTCGTACCTGCCGTCCCGGTTCTCCAGCCAGGCCAGCGTGGCGAGCAGGAAGGCGTCGAACACGGAGTACGCGCCGAAGGCGAACTCCTCGCGCAGCGCCTTGATGTGGAGGCGGGCCTCGGGGATGCGGCCGCTGCGGCCGAGGATGCCGGCGAGGAACATCCGCGCGGCGGGCATGGCCTCGTTGCCGTACTGCGCCACCGTGCCGACGATCTCCGTGAGGATCTCCTCGGCCTCTTCGTACCCGCCGCTCTCCGCCAGTGTCCCGGCCATCCGCACCCGCAACACCGTCACCTGGGCCTTCGCGCCGAGGCGTTCGGCGTGCTCGATCGCCGCCCGGTAGTCCTGGGCGGCCAGGCCGTACCGGCCGCGCTTCTCGTGGGCCTCGGCGCGCGCGGAGAGCGCCTCGGCGCAGCCCCAGTCGTCGCCGATCTCCCGGAAGGCGGCCAGGCTCTCGTCCGCGTCGCGGGCGGCGTCGCCGGCCCAGTCGGCGCGGTTGGCGAGGATGTTGGCGCGGAGCTGGAGGGCCGAGGCGAGTTCCCAGCGGTAGCCGAGCGCGCGGGCCGTGTCGACGGTGTCGTCCACGACGCGCTGGAGCAGCCCGGGGTCACCGGCGATCATGACGGCGTAGATCCACAGCGCGGCGGGGGTCCGGCAGGTCTGCGGGAGCCCCGGGCCGTAGGTGGCGAGGATGCCGTCGACCTGGGCCCGGACCTCCGGGGTGTTCCAGTTGTCGCTGTTCTGGTCGCGGGCGGCCAGCCGGATCATCTGCACACCGCGCCAGGCCTCGGTGAGCTGCTCGCCGCTGTAGGGCGGGGGCGAGGCGACGAGCGGCTCGTGGACGGGCTCGGCGGGGACGAACGGCGGCGCGAAGGGGTCGGGCCCCAGGGTCGCGGCCGCGTTGGACCAGTGGCGGGACTCCACGCGCAGGTCGTGCATCTGCCAGTACCAGACGAGCGAGTGGACCAGGCACAGCACTTCGCCCACGTCGCGGGCGGCGACGGCGTGCCGCAGGGCCGTACGCAGGTTCTCGTACTCGGTGGCGAGCCGGTCGGCGGCAGCGCGCTGGCCGTGGCCGCGGAGCAACGGCTCGGTGGTACGGGCCAGTTCCCGGTAGTGCACGAGGTGGCGGCGCTCGGTGGCGGCGCGGTCGCCGGGGGCCTCGTCGAGGCGGGCGGCGGCGTACTCGGCGACGGTCTCCAGCAGCCGGTAGCGCATGCCGGTGCCGTCGGGGTCCGGGGTGGCGACGACGAGGGACTTGTCGACGAGGGAGCCGAGCACGTCGGCGACCTCCCAGGCCTCCGGGTGGCCCTGCGCGCAGACGGCCTCGGCGGCCGCGAGGTCGCAGCCGCCCGCGAAGGCGGACAGCCGGCGCAGTACGGCCCGTTCGGGTTCGTCGAGCAGGTCCCAGGACCAGTCGACGACGGCGCGCAGGGTCTGCTGGCGGGGCAGGACGGTACGGGCGCCGCCGGTCAGGAGGCGGAAGCGGTCGTCGAGCCGGTCGGCGATCTGGCGCGGGGTGAGCAGGCGCAGCCGGGCGGCCGCCAGCTCGATCGCCAGGGGCAGTCCGTCGAGGCGGCGGCAGATCTCCGCGGCGGCGGCCGGGTCGTCGTCCACGGCGAACCCGGGGCGGGCGGCGGCCCCGCGGTCGGCGAGGAGCCGCAGCGCGACCGGGTCGGGCAGCGGTTCCACCGGGCGCAGCGACTCCCCGGGTACGCCGAGGGGTTCGCGGCTGGTGGCCAGGATCTGCACGCCGGGGCAGTGGGTGAGGAGGCGTTCGGCGAGCTCGGCGGCGGCGCCGATGACGTGCTCGCAGTTGTCGAGCAGCAGCAGGAGGCGGCGGCGCGCGCAGTGTTCGGCGAGCCGGTCGAGCGGCTCGTCCCCGCTCCGGTCGGTCAGTGCCCGCAGCTCCTCGGCGGAGGCGCCGCGCAGCTTGGTCTCGCGCGCGCCGAGCGCGGCGAGCGCCGCCTCGGCGACGTCCTCGGGATCGTCGACGGGGGCCAGCTCTACGAGCCACACCCCGTCGGGCCAGCGGTCGGGGACGTGGGCTTGGGCGGCGTGGGCCTCGGCGGCCTCCTGGGAGAGGCGGGTCTTGCCGGCTCCGCCGGGGCCGAGCAGGGTGACGAGCCGGGCCCGCGCCAGGTCGTCGCCGATGACCCGGATGTCCTCCTCGCGTCCGACGAACGTGGTCAGGCGGGCCCGCAGGTTGCCCTGCCCGGGCGGTACGGGGGCGGGGGCCGTCGCCTTCGGAGCCGGGAGCGGGGCCGGGGCTGCGGGCGCGGGGGCCAGGAGCTGCGCGTGCAGCGCGCGCAGTGCGGGTCCCGGGTCGGTGCCCAGGCGGTCGGCGAGGTCGCGCCGGACCTCCTCGTACGCGGCCAGCGCCTCCGCCGGGCGGCCCGCGTCCCGCAGCGCGCGGATGCGCAGGGCCTGCAGGGGTTCGTCCCGCGGCTGCTGCGCGCACAGCGCGGCCAGCTCCGGCAGGGCCGGTTCCGCCTCGCCCAGGGCCAGGGCCGCCTCCAGACGGCCCCGGCGCGCGTCCATCCGTACGGCCTCCCAGCGCGCGGCCTCCGCCGCCGGGTCGGGCAGGGACGCCAGCGCCGGGCCGCGCCACAGCGCGAGGGCCTCGTCGTAGCGGGCGGCGGAGCGGGCCGGGTCCGGCTCGGCGGCGGCGGAGCGGGCGAGGCTCTCGAAGCGGTACAGGTCGATGTCCTCCCGGGCGGCGGCCAGGACGTACCCGCCCTCCTCGGAACGCACCGCCGCGTGCCCCAGTGCCCGGCGCAGCCGCGCCACCAGCGCCTGGAGCGCGGCCACGCCGTCGGCCGGCGGATCCCCGTCCCACACCTGGTCGACCAGCAGCGGCGCCGGCACCGCGCGCCCCGGACGCAGGGCGAGCGCGGTCAGGAGCGCGCGCAGGCGCGCTCCTCCGACGGCGACGGGGGTGCCGTCGTCGCGGATGGCCTGGGCAGTGCCGAGAATCACGTAGCGCACCGGCCCATTGTCCCCGGCCCCGGACCCCGTCCGGCCCCGCGCCCGGGATAGGTTTCGCGGCATGGGTCACCAGGGCAGCCGCGGCGAGCGGCAGATCAGTTCCGTATTCCTCGGCATCGCCGCCGTCATGGCGGTCACCGGGTGGGCCGTGTGGACGGGTTACTCGACGAGCACGGGGCTCGCCGTCTTCCTCTTCGTCACCTCGGCGTGGATCGTCTCGCTGTGCCTGCACGAGTACGCGCACGCCCGCACCGCACTGCACAGCGGTGACCTGTCGGTCGGCGCCAAGGGCTACCTGACGCTGAATCCGCTGAAGTACACGCACGCGCTGCTCAGCATCGTCCTGCCGGTGCTCTTCGTGATCATGGGCGGGCTGGGCCTGCCCGGCGGCGCGGTCTACATCGAGCGGGACCGGATCCAGGGCCGCTGGAAGCACAGCCTCATCTCGGCGGCGGGCCCGCTGACGAACGTCGCCTTCGCGGTGGTGTGCACGGCCCCGTTCTGGCTGCACGCCCTGGACGGGGTCCCGGCGCCGTTCCGCTTCGCGCTCGCCTTCCTCGCGCTGCTCCAGGTCTCGGCGGCGATCCTGAACTTCCTGCCGGTGCCGGGCCTGGACGGCTACGGCGTCATAGAGCCGTGGCTCTCGTACCGGGTCCGGCGCGAGGTGGCGCCGCTGGCCCCCTTCGGCCTGATCGCCGTGTTCGCGCTGCTGTGGATCCCGGAGGTCAACGCGTACTTCTTCGACGCGGTGAACGGCATCCTGTCCGCGCTGGGCGTGAGCGACCTGGAGACGTACTGCGGCCGCGACCTCTACCGCTTCTGGCAGGACACCAACGGCTTCTGCGCGGTCCCGGCGGCCTAACCCGCGCTGCGGGCGGCCCCGGCCGCCTTCTGCGCCTTGGCCTTGCGCAGGTAGAACCACGCCATGTTGGACGTCACGCCCGCCATGAGCACCCAGACGATCCCCAGGAAGCTGCCCTCCACGAAGGCGACCACGGCGGCGGCGGTGGCGAGGACGCAGACGGCGATGGCGAACACGGCAAGGCGCGGCATGGAAGGAACTCCTCGGGGGCACTGGAACGGGTCGAGCTCCTCCAGTGTCCCCCATGCCCCGCAGTGCCGCCGTAAAGGATTCGGCCCGGCGGTTTTCCCTCTTCGCCTGATCTCACCGGGGCGCCCCGTCACGGTTCCGCCGGGGGCGTGCCGCCCCTTTCGTGCGCCGGAACGACAGCCCGGCGCACTCGGTCCAAAACTCGACGACCTGCGGATGCCGGTCGCGGACCGCTCCGGCGAACCGCTCGTCGGCTTCTCCGTCGACGACGCGAGCGTGGAGACGGCGTTATCTTCGGCGGGGCTGAGCCCGTCCCGCCGGTCCGGCCCGCCGAGCGGCCGGACCGGACGGGTCAGACAGGTCAGACAGGTCAGACGTCCGTGATGCGCAGGCCGGCGTGGGCCTTGTAGCGCCGGTTGGTGGAGATCAGGTTGGCGACGAGGGATTCGACCTGGTGGGCGTTGCGCAGGCGGCCGGCGAAGACGCCGCGCATGCCCGGGATGCGGGCGGCCAGGGCCTGGACCAGGTCGGTGTCGGCGCGGGATTCGCCGAGGACCATCACGTCGGTGTCGATCTCGTCGATCGACTCGTCCTGGAGCAGGACCGCCGACAGGTGGTGGAAGGCCGCCGTCACGCGGGAGTCCGGGAGGAGGGCTGCGGCCTGCTGGGCCGCGCTGCCCTCTTCGACCTGGAGGGCGTACGCACCCTGCTTGTCGAAGCCCAGCGGGTTGACGCAGTCCACCACGAGCTTGCCCGCGAGGTCATCGCGCAGCGCTTCCAGGGTCTTGGCGTGGCCCTCCCACGGCACCGCGACGATGACGATGTCGCTGCGGCGCGCGCACTCGGCGTTGTCCGCGCCCTCCACGCCGAGGCCCAGTTCGTCCGCGGCGCTCTGCGCGCGGTCGGCGGCGCGGGAGCCGATGATCACCTTCTGGCCGGCCCGGGCGAGCCGGTAGGCGAGGCCCCGGCCCTGGTCGCCGGTACCGCCGAGGACGCCGACGACGAGGCCGGAGACGTCCGGCAGGTCCCACGGATCCTTGGCCGGCGCCTTGGCGGGGGGCTGCTGCGTGCTGTCTGTGGAGGTCATGGGGGCGAGAGTACTGCCGAGTACCGCACAGTCGAAGAGCGGGGAACCGCTCCCTTATGTCCGTTGCATGGTGCAGGATGCCGGTATGGATGCGGTGAGGGTCGCGCTGCTGCGCGAGGTGCTGGCCGGTACCGAGTGGCCGGGCGCCGCGCGGCGTTTCGCCGGCTCGCTGCGGCGTTCCGTCGTGCCGTCCGGCGGGAGTCTGCTGCTCGTCGGCACCCCGCAGTACGAGCCCTGGCACCTGGCGGCGCACCTGGTGGACGAAGCCGCCTGGTCGGGACTGCCCGAGCTGGCGCCCACGCTCGTACGCCACCGGGTGCTGCCGGGGGCGCCGCCGCACCTGTCGGTCGGGCTGAGCAGGCTGGAGGCGGCCCGGCGCGGGCACACCCTGCTGGTGGTGGCTCCGCAGCGGCCCGGGGAGGGTCTGCTCCAGCGGGTCCACGACGCCCGCCGCGCGGGGGCGACCGTACTGTCACTGGACGGCGGGGATCCGGATCTGGGGACGCTCGCGCACGACGCGCTGTCGGTACCGGAGGGCTCCGCCGAGCTGGACCTGGACACGGTGCAGCACCTGGTCAGCGCGGCGGCCGGGGAGAACGGCCTGCCGGCGCAGCGCGGGCCGCGCGGGCTGCGGGACCGGCTGGCACGGCTGGCCGATCAGCTGACCGCGCCGCCGCCCAGCCGCTGGTAGCCGGGGCCGCCGCCCCCGCCACGGCCGCGGACGCGGACCGCTAGGGCGCGGCGCCCTCGTCTTCCTCGCGGGACTTGTCGTTCCACTTGGGGTCGTTCTGCCATTCGAGGTTGCGCTCCTGCGCCGTCTCCATGGCGTGCGCCGCCTCCGCGGGCGTCTCGTACGGGCCGAAGCGGTCCTTGGCGGGGCACTCGGGCCCCTCCTCGACCTTCTTGTGGACCAGGCAGTAGTACCACTCGCCCGCTTTGCCCACCTGTCGCTTCTTGAACAGGGCCATCGCCGTCAGGCTCCTCTCGTTACCGCTCTCTGCCGCCATGCTGCCCCATCCCCGCTGGATACACTCGCTTGCATGTCTGGCCAGTCGCTGCTCGTACCAGGCGAGCTTTCTCCCGTCCGTTCCGTTCCCGGAAACATCCGCCGGCCCGAGTACGTGGGCAAGCCCGCGCCCACTCCGTACACCGGACCGGAGGTGCAGACGGCCGAGACCATCGAGGCCATGCGCATCGCCGGCCGGATCGCCGCCCAGGCGATGGAAGAGGCCGCCAAGCTCATCGCGCCGGGGGTGACCACCGACGAGCTGGACCGGGTCGCCCACGCGTACATGTGCGACCACGGTGCGTACCCCTCCACGCTCGGCTACCGCGGTTTCCCCAAGTCCCTGTGCTCCTCGCTCAACGAGGTCATCTGCCACGGCATCCCCGACTCGACCGTCCTGCGCGACGGCGACATCGTGAACCTCGACGTGACCGCGTACATCGGCGGGGTGCACGGCGACAACAACGCCACGTACCTGTGCGGTGACGTGGACGAGGAGTCGCGGCTGCTGGTGGAGCGCACCCGCGAGGCCCTGAACCGGGCCATCAAGGCCGTCAAGCCGGGCCGCCAGATCAACATCATCGGCCGGGTCATCGAGTCGTACGCGAAGCGCTTCGGCTACGGCGTGGTCCGGGACTTCACCGGCCACGGGATCAACTCGTCCTTCCACTCCGGCCTGATCATCCCGCACTACGACAACCCGCACGCCACCACCGTCATCGAGCCCGGGATGACCTTCACCATCGAGCCGATGCTGACCCTGGGCACCCACGAGTACGACATGTGGGAGGACGGCTGGACGGTCGTCACGAAGGACCGCAAGCGCACCGCGCAGTTCGAGCACACACTGGTGGTGACGGACACCGGGGCGGAGATCCTCACGCTCCCGTAGGGCCCGGCCGGAGCGGGGCCGGCATCTTTTACCGACAAGGCGTCGGGAACACATTGACTTAGGCAAACCTAAGCAAGAAGATCAGGTGTGGCGGCGGTGCCGCCACGCCTGTCTCCCCTTCCTTCGGAGGTCCGCCTTGGACGCCTTCTCCACCGCCATCCGTGTCGCGTCGCACGAGCAGCACACCGAAGCCGAGACCTCCACCTTCATGAGCGACCTCCTCGGCGGCCGGCTCGGCGTGGACGCGTACGCGCGCTACACCGAGCAGCTGTGGTTCGTCTACCGGGCCCTGGAGGACGCCGCCGAGTCCCTCCGGGACGATCCGGTGGCCGGGCCGTTCATCCGGCCCGAGCTGATGCGCGTCGCCGAGATCGAGCGGGACCTCGCGCACCTGCTGGGCGCGGGGTGGCGCGAGACCGTCGTGGCACTGCCCGCCACCGAGGCGTACGCCGCCCGCGTGGCCGAGTGCGCAGCCCGGTGGCCGGGCGGGTACGTCGCCCACCACTACACCCGCTACCTCGGCGACCTCTCCGGCGGCCAGATCATCCGCGACAAGGCCGAGCGGACCTGGGGCTTCGAGCGCAAGGGCGACGGCGTCCGCTTCTACGTCTTCGCGGACATCTCCAACCCGGCGGCCTTCAAGCGGACCTACCGCGAGCTGCTGGACGCGGTGGCCGCGGACGACCTGGAGAAGCAGCGCATCATCGACGAGTGCAAGCGCGCCTTCGACTACAACGGGGCGGTCTTCCGCGAGCTGGGCGAGCGGTTCCCGCTCAGCGCGTAGCCCCTCCGGGGAGGTGTGCGGCAAGGGCCGGTCCGGCGCGGAGCGCACCGGGCCGGGCCTTCGCCGTCGCGCCCCGGTGGACCCTGCCGCTCAGGCCAGGCCGCGGCCCGGGGCGAAGCGGACTCGGCCGCCGATCTCCACCGTGCCGTCGGGGCCGGGGGCGGTGAGGATCTGGGAGCCGGCGCCCTGGGTGATGTTCAGGGCGCGGTTCAGCTGGGCCGTCAGCAGGATCGCCGCCGAGCCGGTGGCCTCGTCCTCGGCGATGACCCCGTCGGGGCGGCGCGGGAAGCCGCGGGCCCGTACCCGGCCCGCGGTCTCGTCCTCCCAGGCCCAGGCGTACAGCCAGCCCTCGCCGGGCGGCGGGGCGGGCAGCGCCTCGACCTCGGCGACGCTGGCGTACTGCTGGGTGCGCTTGCCCTCGACCCACTCGGGGCGGGCGGTGATCCAGGTGAACTCTCCGTCGTCGCGCGCCCATACGGAGCCGGCCGGCGGCCGCAGCTCCTCGATGTCGAGCAACCAGGCGACCCCGACCAGCGGATGACCGGCGAAGGACATCCGCGTGCCGGGGGTGCGGATGTCGACGACCCCGCGCTCGGGGTCGTCGACGAACACCGTCTCGCTGTAGCCGAGTTCGGCGGCCAGCTCCTGCCGCGACCGGTCGTCGGGGCAGGTCCGGCCGTCGCGTACGACACCGAGCAGGTTGCCGAACCGGCCGTCACCCGCGCAGAAGACCTTGAGGACGTCGAGATCGTTCACGCGGGCATTCAAGCACGGCTCGGACCAGGTCGGTGCGGCGCCTGCGCGCGAGGAACACGGCGCCCGCGCCGGCCCCGGAAAGCGCTCGGCACTCCCCCAGCCGGCCGCACTGCCGTTCCCTTTTCCGGTGGAGGACGTCGTACGGATGGGCCGGGCCCCCTGGGCGGGCACCCCGTACGCCGAGGCGGACGCCGGTGGAGGTCTTCCCACACCCGGGCACGGGAACGCCGCTGATGGTTCCCGTGCGCGACGCAGGAAGCGACACGGGAAGCACCACAGGGAAGCGACGCGGCCGGAAGCACCCGTTCCACCCCAGGGCACGGCGACCGGCGACTTGACCTGCTCTTGACCTGGCCATGGGCTCTCCATGGGTGGGCCGTGACGGCTCCGTGTCCGCCGGTACCAGGTGTGCGCTGAATCACTGGACGAGTGGGGATGGGTCAGGTAAGCCTCGGTTAAGTTAGGTCCGCCTCACTGGCCTCTCCCCCTTGGGACGGCCCCCTCGTCCGACGCCCAGGAGCCCCCTATGCGCCCCGCCCGCCTCACCGTCGTCGCCGCCGCCTCCGTGGTGGCCGCGCTCACCGCGCTCACCGGTTGCGCCGAGAAGAACGACGCCGGCGGCTCGGGCACGATCCGTGTGGCGGCCTCCGACAGCGCGTGCGAGGTCTCCTCGAAGGAGTTCCCGGCGGGCAAGGTGCAGTTCGAGGTCGAGAACAAGGGCTCCAAGGTCACCGAGCTCTACGTCCTCTTCCCCGACGGCCGGATCGTCACCGAGCGCGAGAACATCGGCCCCGGCACCAAGGCCGCCATCACCGCCGAGATCAAGGGCGGTGACTACGAGGTCGTCTGCAAGCCCGGCATGCAGGGTGACGGCATCCGCCAGAAGGTCAAGGCCACCGGCCAGGGCGCCGCCGAGAAGCGCTCCCCCGAGGCGGACGCCGCGGTCGCCGCGTACCGCAAGTACGTGCAGGAGCAGGCCGACGAGACGCTGCCGAAGGCGCAGGCCTTCGCCGACGCCGTCAAGGCGGGCGACCTGGAGGCCGCGAAGAAGGCCTACGCCCCCTCCCGCATCGGCTGGGAGCGCACCGAGCCGGTCGCCGAGTCCTTCGGCGACATCGACCCGAAGGTAGACGTCCGCGAGGACGGCCTGGAGGCCGGCCAGGACCCGGCGAAGGACTGGACCGGCTGGCACCGCCTGGAGAAGGCGCTGTTCCAGGACGGCAAGATCGGTGACGCGGAGAAGAAGCTCGCCGACACCCTGATCGCGGACCTCACCGACTGGCAGAAGAAGGTCGGCCAGGCCGAGATCACCCCGACCTCCATGGCCAACGGCGCCAAGGAGCTCCTCGACGAGGTCGCCACCGGCAAGGTGACGGGCGAGGAGGAGCGCTACTCCCACACCGACCTGGTCGACTTCAAGGCCAACGTCGAGGGCGCGCAGAAGTCCTACGAGCTGCTCAAGCCGGTCGCCACGAAGAACGACGCCGAGCTGGTCAAGCAGCTCGACACCCAGTTCGCGGCGCTGAACACGCTGCTGGACAAGTACCGCGCCGACAAGACGGGCTACGAGTTCACCGCCTACGACAAGGTCGGCGAGACCGAGCGCAAGGAGCTGTCGGACGGCGTCAACGCGCTGGCCGAGCCGCTCTCGAAGCTTGCCGCCGCGGTCGCGAAGTAACGGCAGAAGTCGAGCAGGCGGGAGACCGGAATGGCTGAGTCCAAGCAGGCAGCGCAGCCCGAAGAGGCTGACCAGAGCTCGTCCACGCCCTCACGGCGCGCCGTCCTCGGCTGGGGAGGCGCCGGGCTCGCGATCGGCGCCGCCGCGGCCGGCGGTGCGGTGGCGGCCTTCAACAGCGGTACGGACTCGGTGCCGGCGGCGGCCGCCGGGGCGGCCATGCCGTTCCACGGCGAGCACCAGTCGGGCATCGCCACCGCCGTACAGGACCGCCTGCACTTCGCGGCCTTCGACGTGAAGACGAAGAGCCGCGACGAGCTGGTCAAGCTGCTCAAGGACTGGACCGAGGCGGCCCGCCTGATGACCTCCGGCCACCCGGTCGGCGAGGGCGGCTACGGCGGTCTCCCGGAGGCACCGCCGGACGACACGGGCGAGGCGCTGGGCCTGAAGGCCTCGCGCCTCACCCTGACCATCGGCTTCGGTCCCGGCCTGTTCGCCAAGGACCGCTTCGGCCTGGAGGGCAAGCGCCCGGAGGCCCTGATCGAGCTGGAGCAGTTCCCGGGCGACAGCCTGGACCCGGCCCGCTCCGGCGGCGACCTGTGCGTCCAGGCCTGCGCCGACGATCCGCAGGTCGCGGTGCACGCGATCCGCCAGCTGGCCCGGATCGGCTTCGGCAAGGTGGCGGTGCGCTGGTCGCAGCTGGGCTTCGGCAAGACCTCGTCCACGACCCCGGACGAGCAGACCCCGCGCAACATGATGGGCTTCAAGGACGGCACCCGGAACATCTCGGGCACCGACGCCGCGGGGCTGGAGAAGCACGTGTGGGTCGGCGCGGGCGACGGCAGCGACTGGCTGACCGGCGGCTCGTACCTGGTGGCCCGGCGCATCCGGATGCACATCGAGACCTGGGACCGCACCTCCCTGCAGGAGCAGGAGGACATCATCGGCCGGGACAAGGGCGAGGGCGCCCCGGCCGGCAAGTCCAAGGAGCGCGACGAGCCGTTCCTGAAGGCGATGAAGCCGGACGCGCACGTGCGTCTCGCGCACCCGGACTCCAACAACGGCGTCACGATCCTGCGCCGCGGCTACTCCTTCACGGACGGCACGGACGGCCTGGGCCGGCTCGACGCGGGTCTGTTCTTCCTGGCCTACCAGCGGGACGTGCGCAAGGGCTTCGTACCGTTGCAGCGCCAGCTGTCCAAGAACGACTCGCTCAACGAATACATCCAGCACGTGGGTTCGGCCGTCTTCGCCGTCCCGCCGGGCGTCCGCGACAAGGACGACTGGTGGGGCCGGACGCTGTTCGCGTAGTCCCCGCCGGAGAGGAAAAGCCGTGTTCGGCAACTATCTGATCGGCCTGCGCGAGGGGCTGGAGGCCAGCCTGGTCGTCTGCATCCTCGTGGCGTACCTGGTGAAGACCGGGCGGCGGGACGCGCTGCGTCCCGTCTGGCTGGGCATCGCGATCGCCTGCTCGATCTCGCTGGCCTTCGGCGCCCTGCTGACCTGGGGCAGCCAGGAGCTGACCTTCGAGGCGCAGGAGCTGCTGGGCGGCAGCCTGTCCATCGTCTCCGTCGGCCTGGTGACGTGGATGGTCTTCTGGATGAAGCGCACCGCGCGGCACCTGAAGAGCGAGCTGCACGGCAAGCTGGACACGGCGCTGTCCATGGGCACCGGCGCGCTGGTGGCCACCGCCTTCCTGGCGGTGGGCCGCGAGGGGCTGGAGACCGCGCTGTTCGTGTGGGCTTCGGTACGGGCGAGCGGCGAGGGCTCCTCGGCCCCGCTGGTCGGGGTGCTGCTGGGCATCGGCACGGCCCTGGTGCTGGGCTGGCTGTTCTACCGGGGCGCCCTGAAGATCAACCTCGCGAAGTTCTTCAAGTGGACCGGCGGCATGCTGGTGATCGTGGCCGCGGGCGTCCTCGCGTACGGGATCCACGACCTCCAGGAGGCCCGCTTCCTGGGCGGCCTGAGCGACAAGGCCTTCGACATCACCTCGGCCGTCCCGCCGGACAGCTGGTACGGGACCCTGCTCAAGGGCGTCTTCAACTTCCAGCCCGACCCCACCGTGGTCCAGCTGACGGTGTGGGCGCTGTACGTGATCCCCGTGCTGGCGCTGTTCCTGGCCCCGGCCGTGACGCGCGGCAAGTCGCAGCCGAATCCGGAGGCGAAGCAGGAGCCGAGCCACTCCTGAGCACACGAAGAAGGCCCCGGGTACGCGCGGTGCGCGCGGCCGGGGCCTTCTTCGTGCGTATCGGGGGTCAGCGGCCCAGGGGCCAGGCGACCGCCGCGGGGGTCTGGTCGGAGGCGCCCGCGTACTGGGCGCAGGCGTCGGTCAGGGTCTCCAGGAGCGTGAGGGGGTCCGGGAGGGGGTGTTCCATGCCCCGGAGCCAGATGACCGCCTGGTCACCGGGCAGTGCGGCGGGCGGGACCAGGACGTAGCTGCCGCGGCAGTGCCAGCGCAGGCCCGGGTGTTCGTCCATCGTCTCGGGGTGGCAGTCCAGTTCGCAGGGCCACCACTCGTCCTCGTCCTCGGGGGTTCCGCGGGTGGCCGTGAAGAACAGCATGCGGGCGTGGTCGCCGGTGCCCTGGGACTCGGCGACGGGTCCCACCTCCACGCCGGCGGCCAGCAGGCGGGCCAGAGCGGCGGTGCCGGCCTCCAGCGGGACGTCCAGGACGTCGTGCACCATGCCGGTCGCGGTGATGAAGTTGGCCTGCGGCTGGCTGCGGGCCCAGCGTTCGACCTGGGCGCGGTCGGTGGTGGACTGGGTCTGCCAGGCGAAGGAGAGCGGGTGGCGTGCGGGCGTGGGACAGCCGATCCTGTCGCACGAACACCGGTAGCCGGCGGGATGGGCGGCGGGGGCGATCGGGAGGCCTGCGGCGGCGACGGCCAGGAGCAGCGCCTCGCGTTCCCTGCCGGGGTCCTCGGGAGCGGGTTTCGGCCTGCGGCGCAGCCACTGGGAAATCCTGCTCTGCTCGCCGCGTTTGACGCGGCCGGACTCAGACCCCATCTGTCCCCTCACCTACCGTTGCCCCGGCGGACCCTCACATGGTCCCACCATCCTGCGCCCCGGGTGACCGCACTCCTCAACCGGGGGGCTGGGGACGGGGCGCTGACAGCCCCTACATAAGCACACAATCAGGCCATATGTTCTCGGCCGTTGATCCGGCCCCTACGCGCCGGTGACCTATGCCACCCCGCCGGGCAGATCACCCGGCGCCCCGCCCGAGACCCCCGCCAGCACCCGGTCCACCAGCTCGTCCGCATAAGCGTGCGTCGCCTCGCTCGCGCTGGCCGGGGACGCCGAGGCGCAATCCGACCGGGCCGGCTTCCCCGACACCGGGGACCTCGCGGCCGACCTGAAGTACGTGCTGCGGCTGACGGTGGACGAGTTCACGACGAGAGGTACGAGGCGCCCGCGCGCGCCCTCACCGCGGCCGGCGCGACCGACCCGGAGCTGGGCGCCAGCTTCAACGAGAGGCTGCTGGAGCCGCAGCTCGCCGCGGGCGTGGATCCGCGCCTGGTCGTGGAGATGCTGCTCGGTCCGCTGACGCACCGGTGGCTGCTGCGGACGGTGCCGCTGTCCAGCAGGACCGCCGCCTTCGACGGCCACCAGCGGTAGATGGTCTGCTTGCCCACCCCGGCCCGGGCGGCGATGGCCTCGATGGTCAGCTTGTTGTAGCCGACCTCCCCGACCAGGGCGAGCGCGGCGTCGAGGATGGCCCGGAACGTCTCGTCTTTCAGCCGTCCCGGAAACCACCCAATCAGTTCACTGCGCCGTCCGCGCCGAGGAGAGACGATTCTCTTCTCATCATCGTGAGGAGCCTTCTTTGCGCAGAGACGCCACACCCCGGCGCTACCTGATGTGCCCGCCCGCGCACTTCAAGGTCACGTACTCCATCAACCCGTGGATGGACCCCACGAAACCGGTGGACCTGCCCCTCGCACTCGCCCAGTGGGAAGACCTGAGGGACCGCTACCGCGCCCTCGGCCACACCGTCGAAACCCTGGTGCCCGACCCCGCGCTGCCCGACATGGTCTTCGCGGCGAACGGCGCCCTGGTCATCGACGGCCGCGTGCTGGGCGCGCGCTTCGCGTATCCGGAACGGGCCGCCGAGGCGGAGATCCACCTCGACTGGTTCCGGGCCCACGGATTCACCGAGGTCCACGAGCCATCCCACGTCAACGAGGGCGAAGGCGACTTCGCCGTCACCGCCACCTACATCCTCGCGGGGCGGGGCTTCCGCTCCAGCCCGCTCTCGCACGACGAGGCCCAGGAGTTCTTCGGCCGTCCCGTCATCGGCCTCGACCTGGTGGACCCGCGCTACTACCACCTCGACACGGCGCTGTCCGTCCTCGACGGCGACGAGGTCATGTACTACCCGCCCGCGTTCTCCGCGGGGAGCCGGGCCGTGCTCCGCCGGCTCTTCCCGGACGCGCTGATCGCCGACGACCACGACGCGGCCGCCCTCGGGCTCAACGCCGTGTCGGACGGCCGGCACGTCCTGCTCCCGCAGGCGGCCGCCGGACTGCTGGGGCCCCTGCGCGACCGGGGGTTCGAGCCGGTGCCGATGGATCTGGGCGAGCTGCTCAAGGGCGGCGGCAGCGTGAAGTGCTGCACCCAGGAGCTGCGGCCCTAGCCCTTACGGTGCCTGCGGCGGCCAGGCCTGGCCCCAGTCGGCGTCCCGCGCCGCCTTGTAGAGGTCACCGTGGCGCTTGGTCACGTTGACCCGGGTCAGGCCCGCCGCGTCACCCTCCTCGGGTCCGCACAGCTCCAGCAGGACGAGCCCCTTGCGGATCTGCGGCCTGCGCGTGATCCGGGAGGCGGCGGGCTCCACCGGGAAGCGCGCCGCGGCGACGTAGCTGAACTTCTCGTCCTCGTACGGGAGGGAGCCGCCCTTGACCTGCCGGTGCAGGGAGGAGCGGCTGACCCGCGCCGAGAAGTGGCACCAGTCCTGCCCGACCTCGATGGGGCAGGTCCCGTCGTGCGGGCACGGGGCCGCCACCCTCAGCCCGGCCTCGATCAGCTGGTCGCGGGCCTCGCGGATGCGCAGGTAGCCCTCCGGCGTGCCCGGCTCGATCAGGACCACGGCCCGTCCGGCGCGGGCCGCCTCGGCGACGACCGCGCGGCGGGCCTGCGCCGTCAGCTCGCCCAGGACGTACGAGACCGTCACCAGGTCCGCCTCCGGGAGCGTCAGCCCCGCTCCGATGACGGCCCGCCGCCAGTCGGCGCCGCGCAGCGCCTCGGAGCCGGAGGCCGCGGCCAGTTCCCGGCCGAGGGTCAGCGCCGGCTCCGCCCAGTCCAGCACCGTGGTCGTGCGCGGGCCCTCCCAGGTGGCGTCCACCGCCCAGGTCGCCGCTCCCGTGCCGCCGCCCACGTCCACGTGCGAGCCGGGGGTCCAGTGCGGGGCCGCTTCGGCGAGGGCGTCCAGGGCGGCCCGTACGGCCTCGAAGGTGGCCGGCATCCGGTACGCCGCGTACGCCGCGACGTCGGAGCGGTCGCGCAGGACGGGCTGGTCGGTCGGGGTCTGCCCGCGGTAGTTGGCGATCAGCCGCTCGACGGCGGCCGCGGCCTGCTTCGGCGGAAGCCCGTCGAGCAGTCCGCCGAGTGCGCTGCGGAGGGTTTCGGCGGTGGTGGGGACGGTGACGTTCACCAGCGAAGTTTACGGCGCGCCGGCGGGGCTGGATTTCCACGGCCGGCACATGCCGAGGAAGCAGGCCACCGACAGCAGCGAGCACACCACCTGGACCACGGCCATCGGGACCGCCGTGTCCTCGCCCGCGATCCCGACCAGCGGCGAGGCGACGGCCCCGACGAGGAAGGAGGATGTGCCGAGCAGCGCGGAGGCCGACCCGGCGGCGTGCGGGGTGCGCATCAGGGCCAGTGCGTTGGTGTTGGGCAGGACCACTCCCATCGCCGACATCAGGACGAACAGCCCGGCGGCGATCGGCACGAGCCCGACCTCCCCGAACACCCCGGCCGACATCAGCAGCAGGGCCGCCGAGGCGGCCGTGATCAGCCCGAGGCCCACGGCCAGCACCTTGTCCATGCTGACGCGGCCGACCAGCAGCTTGCCGTTGACCTGGCCGGCGGCGATCAGGCCGACGGAGTTGAGGCCGAAGAGCAGGCTGAAGGCCTGCGGCGAAGCCCCGTAGATCTCCTGCACCACGAACGGCGAGGCCGATATGTAGGCGAAGAGCGCGGCGAAGGCGAAGCCGCCGGCCAGGGTGTACCCGGTGAAGACCCGGTCGCCGAGGAGGCCGCCCATGGTCCGCAGCGCCGCGCCCACCCCGCCGGTGTGCCGCCGCTCGGGCGGCAGGGTCTCGCCCAGGCAGCGCCAGGTGACCAGGGTGAGCACGGCGCCGACGGCGGTGAGGACGACGAAGACCCCGCGCCAGTCGGCGAAGCGCAGCACCTGGCCGCCGATGAGCGGGGCGATGATCGGGGCGGAGCCGGATATGAGCATCAGGGTGGAGAAGAAGCGGGCCATCTCGACCCCGTCGTACAGGTCGCGCACGACGGCCCGCGCGATGACGATCGCGGCCGCGCCGGCCAGGCCCTGGAGCAGGCGGAAGCCGATCAGCAGCTCGGCGCTCGGGGCGAGGGCGCAGATCGCGGTGGCGAGGACGTAGACGACCATGCCGACGAGCAGGGGCCGGCGGCGGCCCCACCTGTCGCTCATCGGGCCGATGACGAGCTGGCCCAGCGCCATGCCGGCGAGGCAGGCGGTGAGCGTGAGCTGGACGGTCGCGGCGGGGCTGTTCAGGGCGGTGGTGACCTCCGGCAGCGCCGGCAGGTACATGTCCATCGACAGCGGGGGCAGGGCGGTCAGGCCGCCCAGGATGAAGGTGACGAGCAGTCCGGTGCGCCGGGCGGCCGCCAGGGGCGCGGCAGCGCTGCCCGGGGTGGTGGGGGTGGTCGTGGCGGAGGGCGTCGCGGGCGACGGTTCCGAGGGGGCCGTCGCGGGGCCTCTCTCCGACATGCGCAACTCCAGTCCTTTTATCGTTTCCTCACATCCCCGACGACCCATGCTCTCAGCTATCGGAACGTCCGTGGGCCCGCGTGCGCTGTGACGTAGCCTGCGGCCCCATGAACGCAAGTGGGAAGAAGATCGCCGTGGTGACCGGGGCCGGCTCCGGGATCGGCCGCTCCGTCGCCCTGACCCTGGCCGCCGCCGGCTGGGCGGTGGCCGCGGCCGGCCGGCGCACCGGGCCGCTGGAGGAGACGGCCGCGCTCGCCGGGGGCGGCGCGGACGTGCTGTGTACGGCGGCGGACGTGAGCCACCCCGACGACGTGGCCGCGCTCTTCGCGTCCGTACGGGAGCGGTACGGGCGCCTCGACCTGCTCTTCAACAACGCGGGCACCTTCGGGCCGGGCGGCGTCCCGCTGGAGGACATCACGTACGAGGCCTGGCGCTCGGTGGTCGACGTCAACCTGACCGGAGCCTTCCTGTGCGCGCAGGCGGCCTTCCGCCAGATGAAGGCACAGGACCCGCAGGGCGGCCGCATCATCAACAACGGCTCCATCTCCGCCCACGTGCCGCGGCCGAACTCGATCGCCTACACCGCGACCAAGCACGCCATGACCGGCCTGACGAAATCGCTCTCGCTGGACGGGCGCCCGTACCGGATCGCCTGCGGGCAGATCGACATCGGCAACGCGGCCACCGAGATGACCGAGCGGATGCAGACCGGGATCCCGCAGGCCAACGGGCAGCTGGCGGTGGAGCCGGTGATGGACGCGGCCGACGTGGCGCGCACCGTGCTGCACATGGCGGAGCTCCCGCTGGAGGCGAACGTGCAGTTCGCGACGGTGATGGCGACGGCCATGCCGTACATCGGGCGAGGCTGACCCGGGGAATGCCGGGCCGGGGCGGGCAGTTGAGCCGATCATGACTGATACCGCCGATCCGACCGAGGTACTGCGCTACACGGCCTTCTCCGCCGACCCGGCGGGCGGCAACCCCGCCGGGGTCATCCTGGACGCGTCCGGGCTGGACGAGGCCGCCATGCTGGGGATCGCCGCCGAGCTGGGCTACAGCGAGACCGCGTTCCTGACCGCCCCGCCCGCGGACCTCGGCGGCGAGAGCGGCCGGGCCTTCACGGTGCGCTACTTCAGCCCCAAGGCGGAGGTGCCCTTCTGCGGGCACGCCACCGTGGCCACCGCCGTCGCGCTGGCCGAGCGGATCGGCCCCGGCGAGCTGGTCTTCGCGACGCGGGCCGGGACGGTGCCGGTCTCGGTGACCGGCTCCGCGACGGACGGCCCGGGCCTGCGGGCCACGCTGACCAGCGTCGAACCGCACGTGGAGGAGGTCGCCGACGCCGACCTCGCCGAGGCGCTGGCCGCGCTGGACTGGCCCGCCGCCGACCTCGACCCGGGGATCCCGGCACGGATCGCCTACGCCGGGGCCCGCCACCTGGTGCTCGGAGCCGCCACCCGGGCCCGGCTCGCGGACCTCGCGTACGACTTCGCCCGGCTGGAGGCGCTGATGCGGCGCCTGGACCTGACCACCGTCCAGCTGGTGCACCGGGCGGGCCCGGCGCTCTTCCACGTACGCGACCCCTTCCCCGTCGGCGGTGTCGTCGAGGACCCGGCCACCGGAGCCGCGGCGGCCGCGTTCGGGGCGTACGCCCGCGAGCTCGGCCTGGTCCCGGCCGACGCGGTGCTCACCCTCCACCAGGGCGAGGACATGGGCCGCCCGGGGGTCCTGACGGTGGAACTGCGGGCCGGCGACAGCCGGGTCCGGGTGGGCGGCGCCGGGGTGCGGATCGCGTGACAACCGGCGTGACGATCGAGGCGTACGAGGCCGACGCCCTGCCCGCCGGACTCGCCGCGCAGGTCGCCGCCCTGGAGGCGCACGCCTGGCCCGGGGCGGGCGCCGGCCACGACCCGGCGCTCACGCCCCGGGCGATGGTGCTGCTGGACGGGTCCGGGGCGGTCGCCGCCTCGCTGGCGCTGCTGTACAAGCCGGTGCCGCTCGCGGGCCGGACGTACCGCGCGGCCGGGCTCAGCTCGGTGGTGACGCGGGCCTCGGCGCGCGGCCGGGGGTACGGCGGCCTGCTGGTGGCGGCGGCCCGCGCCTCGCTCGCCGCCGACCCGGCCGTGGACGTGGCGCTGTTCAGCTGCGACCGGGAGCTGACCCCCTTCTACGAGGCGGCCGGCTTCACCGCGCTCCCGGGTGCGGTCCTGGTCGGGGGGACCCCGCAGGCGCCGCTCGCCACGGACGAGCCGGGCTTCGACAAGAGCGTCCTGGCGGCCTTCTTCACCGCGGACCCGGCCGCGGACCGCGCCGTCTTCACGGGCGCCCGCATCCCGCTCCACCCGGGCACGGTCGACCGCCTCTGGTGACGGCGCCGGTCCCGGCGCGCGTCAGCGGGTCCGCGTCAGTGGATCTGCGTCAGTAGATCCGCGTCAGTGGATCTGCTTCACGACCACGTCGAGGCTCCAGGCCTTCGCCGCCTTGGCGGGGGCCTGCGCCTCCACCGTGAAGCCCAGGTCCCGCAGGGCCGTGACCAGCTCCGCCGGGGAAGCGGGCCGGGTGCCGGCCAGCAGCAGGTCACGTACCAGAACGCCCTTGGTGTGCTTGTTGAAGTGGCTCACCACCGACCGCTTCTCCACCCCGTCCACGATCTGCGAGTGCAGCACCCGCACCGTCGCCGTCCGGCCGGCCGTCTCCCCCTTCGGCTTCCAGGCCGAGGCGTACGCGGACGAGCGCAGGTCCAGGACCAGGCCCTCGCCCGCGGCCTCGGGCATCGCCTCGGCCATCGGGGCCCGCCAGTACGCGTTCAGCGCGCCCAGCCCGGGCAGCTTCACGCCCATCGAGCAGCGGTAGGAGGGGATCCTGTCGGTGATCTTCACCGCGCCCCACAGCCCGGAGAAGACCAGCAGGGAGTCCTCCGCCAGGGCCCGCGCCGCGGGCGGCAGGGTGGCCAGGCCCAGCGCGTCGTAGAGGACACCGGTGTAGATCTCCCCCGCGGGCCGGGCGGCGGCGGAGCGCAGCCCGGCGTTCTTCGCGACCTCGCCGCGCAGTCCCTCGCTCAGGCCCAGCACCTCGCGGGCCTTCAGCTCGTCCCCCGCGCACAGGTCGACCAGCTCCTCCAGCACGGCCGCCCGCGCGGCGGCCAGCCCCGGCAGCGACAGCGTCCGCGGCTCCAGAGGTACGCCGGAGCCGCCGGCGGCCTTTCCCTCGGACGGCGGCAGCAGCACGAGCACGGTGGTTCTCCTTCAGTACGACGCGGCGCAGGGGGTGCGGCCCCCGGCCCAGGGTAAGGCTCTCGCCGTGCCGCCCAGGCCCGGCGGCCATAGGCTCGGTCCATGCCACGCCGTCACATCAGCATGACCGGCGCAGACGGGACTGCCCTGCGGGCCGCGCTGCGTGAACTGCGGACGAATCTGGATGTCCCGGAGGACTTCCCGGCCCCGGTACTCGCGGAGGCCGAGCGTGCGGCCGCGCACCCACGGCTCCCGGACCAGGACGCCACCGACCTCCCCCTCTTCACCATCGACCCGCCGACCTCCCGGGACCTGGACCAGGCCATGCACCTGGCGAGGCGGTCCGGCGGCGGCTACCGCGTGCACTACGCCATCGCCGACGTCGCCGCCTTCGTCACCCCCGGCGGCGCCCTGGACGCCGAGGCCCACCGGCGGGTCACCACCCTCTACTTCCCCGACGAGAAGGTCCCGCTGCACCCGGCCGTGCTCTCGGAGGGCGCGGCCAGCCTGCTGCCCGACCAGACCTGCCCGGCCCTGCTGTGGCGGCTCGACCTGGACTCCGAGGGCCGGGTGGAGAGCACCGACGTACGCCGGGCCCTGGTCCGCAGCCGGGCCAAGCTCGACTACGACGGCGCCCAGAGGGCCATCGACACCGGCACGGCCGAGGAGTCCCTGGCCCTCCTGAAGGACGTCGGCCGGCTGCGCGAGACCCTGGAACAGGAACGCGGCGGCATCTCGCTGAACGTGCCCGAGCAGGAGATCGTCGCCCAGGGCGGCTCGTACACCCTGGCCTACCGGGCCCCGCTCCCGGCGGACGGCTGGAACGCCCAGATCTCCCTGATGACCGGCATGGTGGCCGCCGAACTGATGCTCGCCGCCGGCACCGGCATCCTGCGGACCCTGCCCAGCGCCCCGGACGGGGCGGTCGGCCGGCTGCGGCGGGCGGCGAAGGCCCTGCGGATCGACTGGCCGCACCACGTCCCGTACGCCGAACTCGTCCGTTCCCTCGACCCGCACCGCCCGGCCCACGCGGCGTTCCTCCAGGAGTGCACGGCCCTGCTGCGCGGCGCCGGCTACACCGTCTTCCGCGGCGGCGAGACCCCGGACCCGGTGCTGCACGCGGCGGTGGCCGCCCCGTACGCCCACTGCACCGCCCCGCTGCGCCGGCTCGTCGACCGGTACACGGGCGAGCTGTGCGTGGCGGCGGTGGCGGGGGCCGAGCCGCCCGAGTGGGCGGTGGCGGCGCTGGCCGAACTGCCGCAGGAGATGGCGCAGGGCAGCCGGATGGCCAACACGGTGGAGCGGGAGTCCGTGGACCTGGTGGAGGCGGCCCTGCTCAAGGACCGCGTCGGGGAGACCTTCGAGGCCACGGTGATCGACGTCAAGGACCGGGAGCCGCTGGTGGGCACGGTCCACCTGGAGGAGCCGGCGGTGGTCGGCCGCATCGAGTCCACCGCGCGGGAGCTGCCGCTGGGCGACCGGATCAGGGTGCGGCTCGCGGAGGCCGACCCGGGGACGCTGAAGGTCCTCTTCACCCCGGCCTGAGACCCGGCACACGGCGTCTGCGCCGGACGGCTCTGGCCATCGCCGCCCGGGGCCTGGCATCATCTGCGCACCGCGCGGTACGAACGACCGCGCAACAGCAGGGGGAGGGCCCGGAGATGGGGTCCGTCGATGTGCGGGACGCGGCAGGTTCCACGGCGGGACGTCTCGGGGCGCGCCGCCGGCCGGCCGCCCCCCTACGGCCGTTCATCGTCAACTACACCGGCTTCGAGACCGGGTTCACCGCGCCGCGGCGCCGCCTGGAGCTGCCCACCGGGTTCGTGACCCTGGTCTTCACCTTCACCGAGGGCTTGTGGGTGACCCGTACGGAGGGGCTCTCGACGTCACCGCTGCGACCCGCCTCCCGGGCCATGATCAGCGGCCCGCGCACGGTGCCGGCGATCGGGGTGCACGCGGGCGCGGTGCACGGCCTGGAGGTGAACATGAGCCCGCTCGGCGCCTACCGGCTCTTCGGCATCCCGGTGGCGCACTTCGAGGACGCGCACGTGGAGCTGGTCGACGTGCTCGGCCCGTCCGGGCGGCACCTGGCCGACCGGCTCCAGTCGCTCGGCTCGTGGCGCGAGCGCTTCACCCTGCTCGACGAGGTGTTCTGCGGCCGCCTGGAGCGGGGCCGCGCCGCAGCACCGGAGTTGCGCGGGGCCCTCGCCCGGCTGTGGGCCGACAGCGGTTCGCTGGCCCGGGCGACCGCCGGGACCGGATGGGGCGCGCGCAACCTGCGGGCGCGCTTCCGCGAGCAGGTCGGGCTGTCCCCCAAGGGCATGGCGCGGGTGTTCCGCCTCCAGCACGCGCTGCGGCTGCTGTCGGCGGGGATGGCGGGGGCTCAGGTGGCGGCGGCCTGCGGCTACCACGACCAGGCCCACCTGAGCCGCGAGGTGAAGGCCATGACGGGCCTGCCCCCGTCGGGGTTCGTCAAGCTCCGCGGGGGGCTGCCCCCGGGCTCTTCCCTGGACCGGCTCCCGGGCCGGATCACCAGCGTGATCCTGTCGGGTTAGCCGCGGGCACGACCGGTCTGCGGCGAGTGCCGTTTTCTCCAAGACAGGGCTCCGCCGACTTGCCACGCTCGACGTACGACTCCTCCTCCCCCCGGAGAGTCCCCACGCACTGCGTCAGCCCGTCACGGGGCTGTGGGCTGCCGCAGTGCGGCCGGCCGCGACCCAGCCGGTAACATGGACGGCACGACAGACGAGTCGGCCGGGCGGCCGCGTCGGGACCCCCGGGTCCCGCCGAGGAACGTCCGGGCTCCACAGGGCAGGGTGGTGGGTAACGCCCACCCGGGGTGACCCGCGGGACAGTGCCACAGAAAACAGACCGCCGGGGGCTTCGGTCCCCGGTAAGGGTGAAACGGTGGTGTAAGAGACCACCAGCGCCTGAGGTGACTCAGGCGGCTAGGTAAACCCCACCCGGAGCAAGGTCAAGAGGATCCGTCCCCGGACGGGTCTGCGCGAACGCTTGAGGGCTGCCCGCCCGATGTTCGCGGGTAGACCGCACGAGGCCGGCGGCAACGCCGGTCCTAGATGGATGGCCGTCTCCCCGGCGACCGCGAGGTCTCCGGGCGACAGAACCCGGCGTACAGGCCGGCTCGTCTGCCGTCACACACGACGAAGGACCCCCGCCCACCGGGCGGGGGTCCTTCGTCGTACCGCTCCCGCTTCTCAGCTTGATCTTTAACCTCGTTGTTCTTTCAAGCGGACATGTTCGGTGAGTGTC
>NZ_JBHWVM010000079.1:0-37531 GCF_042736805.1 Streptomyces sp. NPDC060031 | reverse complement strand
CGCCCCGGCGGGCCCCGCCGGGCCCGGCTTCGCCGCGGCTCCGGCCGGCGGCGACCCGGGCTACGGCCCCGGCCCCGCCGGACCCGGCTTCGACACGCCCCCCCAGGGGTTCGCGGCCCCCGCCGCACCCGGCTTCGCCGCGCCCGCGCCCGCACCGGCGTCCCGGCCCGTCGGCGGACCCGGGGTCGGCGCCACCCAGGGCTTCCCCGCGTACGGGACCGGCCCGGCCGGCGGCGCCCCGGCGGGCCCCACCGGCGGTCCCGCGCTCGGCACCGTCCCCGTCGAGGAGCAGCAGCCGCCCCGCTGGCCCGGCCCGGATCTGGACACCCCGGTGCGCCACGCGCCGCCGGCTCCGACGCCGGTCCCGGGCCCCGGCCCGGCGGCAGCCGCCCCGGCCCCGGCCAGGGCTGCCGCCACCGCCAAGCCCGCCAAGAAGGGCCGCAACAAGCTCGTCCTGCTCGGCGGCGCGGCCATCGCCCTGGTCGGCGTGGCCTACGGCGCCGGACTGCTCCTGAACCACTCCGACGTCCCCAAGGGCACCACCGTCCTCGGCGTCGACATCAGCGGCAGCCGCGACGAGGCCGTCTCCAAGCTCCAGACGGCCTTCGGCAACCGCGCCGCGGCCCCCCTCCAGCTCAGCGTCGGCGGCAAGCAGGTCGAGCTGAAGCCCGAGAAGGCCGGCCTGACCCTGGACAGCCAGACCACCGTCCGCAACGCGGCGGGCAGCGACTACAACCCCGTCACGGTCATCGGGTCCCTCTTCGGCAGCGAGCGCGCCGCCGAGCCCGTCATGCCCACCGACGAGGAGAAGCTGCAGGTGGCCCTCCAGGAGCTGGCCGGGGCCGCCGGTTCCGCCACCGAGGGCACCATCACCTTCGACACCGGCAAGGCCGTCGCCGTCCCCGGCAAGCCCGGCTCCACGCTCGACGCGGACGGTTCCGTGGAACTGGTCATCAAGGCCTTCCGCGACATGGTCGCCACCGGCAAGGCCGACCCGGTCGAACTCCCGGTCACCACCAAGCAGCCGGTCGTGGACCAGGCCGAACTCGACCGGGCCATGAAGGACTTCGCCGAGCCCGCGATGTCGGCGACCGCCACCGTAAAGGCGGGCTCCAAGGCCCTCCCCTTCGGCGCCAAGTCCCTGCCGAAGATCCTCAGCATGCAGCTCGTGGACGGCCACCTCGTCGAGAAGTACGACCTCGAGGCGCTCAAGGCGACGTACGGGAACACCTTCGACGGCGTGCTGATCATGCGCGGCAACGGCCAGAAGACGGCCGTCACCCCGCAGGACGTCGTGGGCGCCCTCGGCAAGGCCCTGCGCGGCAAGACGCCCGCGGAGCGCATCGCCACCATCGACACGAACCCGAACTGACGGCCGCGACGGCAGGTCAACGCGGTTCAGAGCCGGTCCGAGCCGGCCAGAGCCCCTTCCCGGATCCCCGGGGAGGGGCTCCGTCACGTCCCCCGCATGACATCTGTCATCCGCCCTTCACGACGGGCGACACTGCCGCGCGCACCCCCGTGCGGGCGAATCTTGAGCCATGACGACGACGACCGCGAAGTACTCCACGGCCGCCACGGAAACCGGCTCCGGATCCGGCACCGTGGTGAGCTTCCGCAACGTGACCAAGAGCTACGGCTCGGTCCGGGCGGTCGACGGACTCTCCCTCGAACTCCACCCGGGCGAGACCGTCGCACTCCTCGGCCCGAACGGCGCCGGCAAGTCCTCCACCCTCGACCTGCTGCTCGGCCTGCGCCCCGCCGACTCCGGCTCCGTCAGCCTCTTCGGCACGACCCCCCGCGAGGCCATCGCGGCCGGCCGGGTCGGCGCCATGCTGCAGACCGGCGGCCTGATGGAGGAGGTGACCGTCCGGGAGCTCGTGACGCTCACCTGCGCCCTGCACCCCCGCCCGCACCCCGTCGACCAGGTGCTCGGCCTCGCCGGTGTCGCCGACATCGCCGACCGCATGGTCAACAAGCTCTCCGGCGGCCAGGAACAGCGCGTGCGCTTCGCGCTCGCCACCGCCGGGCGGAGCGACCTCATCGTGCTCGACGAGCCGACCACCGGCATGGACGTGACCTCCCGCCAGGCCTTCTGGGCCACGATGCGCGAGCAGGCCGCCGAAGGCCGCACCGTCCTCTTCGCCACGCACTACCTGGAAGAGGCCGACGCGATCGCCGACCGGGTCATCGTGCTGCAGAAGGGCCGCGTCCTCGCCGACGGCACCGCGGCCGAGATCAAGGCGAAGGCCGGCGCCCGCCGGATCGCCTTCGACCTCGCCGCGGGCTCCGTCGACGAGGCCGCGCTGCGCGCACTGCCGCACCTGACGGGCTACGAGCGGCACGGCGAGACCGTACGACTCCAGTCAGCCGACGCCGACGCGACGGTCCACGCCGTCTACGCCCTGGGGCTCTACCCCCGCAACCTGGAGGTCGCGGGCCTGGGCCTGGAGCAGGCCTTCATCGCCCTCACCGAGGCCGAGGAGGCCGACGCATCATGAACACCGGAACCGCTCTGCTCATCAAGCTCGAGATCACCCGGGCCCTGCGCAACAAGAAGTACCTCTTCTTCACCGTCCTCTACCCGGCCGCCCTCTTCCTGATGCTCGGCGGCACCCTGGACGGCACGACGAAGGTCATGGGCACGGATCTGACGATGCCCGCGTTCTACATGGTGGCGATGGCCTCCTTCGGCGCCCTGACGGCCGTCCTGATGGGCAACAGCGAGCGCATCGCCAAGGAGCGGGAGAAGGGCTGGGTCCGCCAGCTCCGGCTCACCGCCCTGCCCGGCCGCGGGTACGTCCTCGCGAAGACCGCGAGCGCCGGCGTGCTCTCCCTGCCGTCGATCCTCGTCGTCTTCGCGGTCGCCGCGGTCGTGAAGGGCGTACGGTTCGACGCCTGGCAGTGGCTCGCCCTGACCGGCTCCATCTGGGCCGGCAGCCTCGTCTTCGCCGCCCTCGGCGTGGCCATCGGATACATGGCGACCGGCGACAACGTCCGCCCGATCACCATGCTCTTCTACTTCGGACTCTCGATCCTCGGCGGCCTGTGGATGCCCACGGCGAACTTCCCGCAGTGGCTGCGCACCATCTGCGAATGGCTCCCGACCCACGCCTACGCCGGGCTCGGCCAGGCCATCGAGCTCGGTGGTGCGCCGCACGCCAAGGACGTGGCCATCCTCGCCGTGTACTTCGTACTGTTCACTGGTGCCGCCGCCTGGCTGTACCGCAAGGACTCGCTGAAGGCGTGACGGTTGTGCGTGGGGCGACGAAGACGGTGATCGGGGTCCGGCCACGAGACCGCCGGCACAAGATCGTGCAGTCACTGTGGATCGGCCTGTGGCTGTTCTACCTCAGCGCCCCCGTCACCGACCTGATCCGCGGCGGACACAGCCTCGGGGCCCGGCTGCTCGGCGGCCTGGGCCTCGCGGCCTTCGTCGCCTGGTACCTGCTCCTCGTCTACCGCACCGCCCGGCAGATGCCCGTCGGCCGGGTCCTGCTCTCGGTGGCGGTGCTCTCCGCCCAGGCCACGATCCTCTCGCTGTCGCTGGGACGCGAATGGCTCGTGCTCTTCGTCTACGTGTCCATCTCCTCCGGCGCCGCGCTGCCCGGGGAGATCTCCCGCTGGACGGTCCCCGGCGCGACCGCGCTGCTGGCGGTGACCGCCTTCGCGGTGCCGGGCGGCGACGCGTACCTCACCGGCCTGCTGATCCCGGCCCTGATGGGCGGCTTCGCGATGGTCGGCATCCGCGCGATGATCCGGACCACCGTGGAACTGCGCGAGGCGCGCGCCACGGTGGCGCAGCTCGCCGCGAACGAGGAGCGGCTGCGGATGGCCCGGGACCTGCACGACCTGCTGGGGCACTCGCTGTCGCTGATCACGCTCAAGAGCGAGCTGGCGGGGCGGATGCTGCCCTCCCAGCCCGAGGCGGCGGCCCGGCAGGTCGCGGACATCGAGCGGGTGAGCCGGCAGGCGCTGGTCGACGTACGGGAGGCCGTGAGCGGCTACCGACGGCCGACCCTGCCCGGTGAACTGGCGGGCGCGCGGACCGCGTTGACCGCGGCCGGAGTGGTGGCGGACCTGCCGTCCGACCTCACGGCGGAGATGGCGGAGGAGCAGGAGTCGGCCCTGGCCTGGTCGCTGCGGGAGGCGGTGACGAACGTGGTGCGCCACAGCGGCGCCACACGCTGCACGGTCACGCTGGAGACCCGCCAGACCCTGGCGGGGCCGGTCGTGGAACTGGCCGTCGCCGACGACGGCGCGGGCGGTCCGGCCACCGCCGGGAACGGTCTGACGGGCCTGACGGAACGCCTGGAGGCGGTGGGCGGGACCCTGTCGGCCGGCCCGGCGGGCAAGACCGGCTTCCGGCTGCGGGCGTGCGTCCCCCTAGGATCGGGATCATGACCCCACGACCCATCAGGATCCTCCTGGCCGAGGACCAGTCCATGGTCCGGGAGGCCCTGGCGGCGCTGCTCGGGCTGGAGCCGGACATCGAGGTGCTGGCCCAGGTCGCGCGCGGCGACGAGGTGGTGGCGGCCGCGCGGGCGCACGACGTGAACGTGGCGCTGCTCGACATCGAGATGCCGGGCATGACGGGCATCGAGGCGGCCGCGGCGCTCCGCGAGGCCGTTCCCTCGCTCCGGATCGTGATCCTGACGACCTTCGGGCGCCCCGGGTACCTGCGCGGCGCGATGGAGGCGGGGGCCTCGGCCTTCCTGGTCAAGGACGCGCCGGCCGCGCAGTTGGCGGAGGCGGTACGCAAGGTCCTGGCGGGGGAGCGCGTCATCGACCCCACGCTCGCCGCGGCGGCCCTCGCGGAGGGCGCGAACCCGCTGACCGACCGGGAGCGGGAGGTCCTGCGGGCGGCCGAATTCGGCGCGACCAATGCCGAGCTGGCGGCCCGCCTGCACCTGTCCCAGGGCACGGTCCGCAACTACCTCTCGACGGCGATCCAGAAGCTCGCGTCCCGCAACCGCGCCGAAGCCGTCCGCACGGCCCGCGAAAAGGGCTGGCTCTAGCCGCGCTGCGGGGCTGAGATCGCAGGCGGCACCAGCCAGAATCCAGCCCCGCCGGCGATCGAGGCGCGGGGTCCGGGGCGGAGCCCCGGGGTCAGTTCAGGAGGGCTCGGGCTGCCGCCGCCTCGGTGTGGAGGCGGGCGGCCGCGCCGGTGTCGACTGCGGCCACGACCTCGGCGTACGCGTCGAGTTCGGCCGCGCCCTCGACGAACGCCCCGCGCTCCACCAGCAGCCGGGCCCGCTCGTACCGCAGCGACGCCGGATGCGACGGCAGCAGCAGCGACAGGTCCAGCGCCCACAGCGCCACCGCCGACTGTTCCGGCCGGTCCGAGGCCCACGCGCGGATGTTGTTCAGGATCCGCAGCACGATGTCCAGCGTCCGGGCCGCCGTACGCGGTCCCTGCGCCAGCTCCGCGGGCCCCGTGCCCAGCGACACGCCGCCCGCGAAGGGGTCCACCACCACCCCGTCCTGCGGATCCCCGAAGCCCACCACGAAGTGCCCCGGCAGGGCCAGCCCGTACACCGGCGCGCCCGCCCGCCGGGCCACCTCCAGCCAGACCACCGACAGCAGGATCGGCAGCCCCCGCCGACGCCGCAGCACCTCGTGCAGCAGCGAGGACGACAGCCGGTCGTAGTCCCCCGGCGTGCCGTGGAAGCCGAGCCGTCCGCCCAGCAGTTCCGTCACCGCCGAGGCCCAGGCCTTCGCGCCGCGCAGCCCGTACGGCAGCATCCCCGCCAGCCGGTCCAGCTCGATCTGCGCCCAGTCCGTGCCCCGTTCGTCGAGGTCCGGGTCCGCCTCCGCGGCGAGCAGCAGGCACAGCGCCGACAGGTCCGGCCGCTCGGCCCGCGCCTCCTGCGCGAACTGCTCGCGCGTCAGGGAGCTCACCGCGCCGCCGGGCGGTAGTGGTGGTAGGCGTGGTGCGTCGCGAAGCCCATCCCGTCGTACAGCGCCAGTGCCCCCGCGTTGTCCGTCTCGACCTGGAGCCACGCCGCCGACGCGCCCTCCTCCAGCGCCCGCCCCGCCAGCGCCGCCATCACCGCCGTCGCCAGGCCGCCCCGCCGGTGCGCGGGGTCCACCGTGACCGCGGCGAAGCCGGCCCAGCGCCCGTCCACCACGCACCGCCCGACGGCCCGGCCCCCGGCCAGGTTCGCGAACCACACGGACGGGCCCTCCACCAGCATCCGCCGGGCCACCCCGGGGTCCTCGACCCGCCCGTAGCGGCCGAGCCAGTCCGCGTCCGGGGCGCGGGTGAGGCGTACCTCGCGGGCGGCGGCGCAGTCCACGTCCGCCACCGGCGCGAGGCCCGCCACCCGGACCTCGGCCGACACCTCGGCCGCCCAGCCCCGGGCCTCCAGCTCCGCGCACAGCAGCTCCTGCGTGCCCGCGGCACCCGTCGCGGCCTGCACGTATGCCGGAAGTCCCCGTTCCGCGTACCAGGAGGTCACTCGCTCGAGTGCTTCGTCCAGCGGTATCCCCGGGTCACCGAGCGGCAGCACGGAGTTGGCACGGCGGGTGAATCCCCGGGCCGCGCGCAGCGTCCAGTCGCCCAGGGACTCGCTCTCCAGCGGCTGCCAGGACCGTGCACAGATCCTCGAAAGCTCCTCGAAAGAGGCCGCGGGACCCCTCCGGCGGGCCGGCGCCGCAGGTACGATCTTGCCTGCGACCAGCGTCGATTCCGCGATGTGGACGGACTCGCCGGTCCTTCGTGTGATCGTCAGCACACCCTGGTTCCACGATGTGAGAACACCTACCGTGTCCCTGAACGCGGGGGACCCGCTCCGCTCGCTCTCCACCCGTCGTACAGAGACTCGTTTACCCACGTCAGCGGGGGTGATACGGATCTCCAGCAGCCCGCCGGCAGTGATTTCCACAGCTCTGTCCGCCCCTCCTGTTCGGATCGTGCCCGGGAACGGAGATACTAGGGGCGGGCATCGACGACGCCGCGCTCCCGCGCGATATGGAAAGCCCTACCGAGGAGGAACGAGAGCGTGACCTACGTCATCGCGGAGCCTTGTGTCGACGTCAAGGACAAGGCATGCATCGAAGAATGCCCCGTCGACTGCATCTACGAGGGCCAGCGGTCCTTGTACATCCACCCGGACGAGTGCGTCGACTGTGGTGCGTGTGAGCCGGTCTGCCCGGTCGAGGCCATCTTCTACGAGGACGACACCCCGGAGGAGTGGAAGGACTACTACAAGGCGAATGTCGAGTTCTTCGACGAGCTCGGTTCGCCCGGTGGTGCCTCCAAGCTCGGCCTGATCGAGCGCGACCACCCCTTCATCGCAGCGCTTCCCGCCGACATCAACCCCGCTGCTGAGCACTGAGGGTTCACGGCACGAGCGCCCCTCGGTCCCGTCCGGCCTTCCCGCCGCACGGGACCGAGGTGTTTTCCGAACCGCCACCCTGTTTTCGAACCGACACCCAGAGAGCAGAGATCTTCGTGGCCGCAGTATCCGCCCGTCTTCCCGTCTTCCCCTGGGACAAGCTGGAGCCGTACAAGGCGACGGCGGCGGCCCACGCGGACGGCATCGTCGACCTGTCGGTCGGGACCCCCGTGGACCCGGTGCCGCAGCTGATCCAGCGCGCCCTCGTCGAGGCCGCTGACTCCCCGGGCTACCCCACCGTGTGGGGCACGGCCGCCCTGCGCGACGCGATCACGGGCTGGGTGCGGGGCCGCCTCGGCGCGAGCGCCGTCGGGCACCGCAACGTCCTGCCGGTCGTCGGCTCCAAGGAGCTGGTGGCCTGGCTGCCGACCCAGCTGGGCCTGGGCGCCGGAGACGAGGTGGCCTACCCCCGGCTCGCGTACCCGACGTACGAGGTCGGCGCGCGGCTGTGCGGAGCGGAAGCGGTCGTCTACGACGATCCGACGGACCTCGACCCCGCCGGCGTGAAGCTGCTGTGGCTCAACTCCCCGTCCAACCCCACCGGGAAGGTCCTCGCCAAGGAGGAGCTGATCCGGATCGTGGCCTGGGCGCGCGAGCACGGGATCCTGATCTTCAGCGACGAGTGCTACCTGGAGCTGGGCTGGGAGGCCGAGCCCGTCTCCGTCCTGCACGACGACGTCTGCGGCGGCTCGTACGAGGGCATCGTCGCCGTCCACTCCCTGTCCAAGCGGTCCAACCTGGCCGGATACCGGGCGGCGTTCATCGCCGGTGACGCGGACGTGCTCGGCGAGCTGCTGGCGATCCGCAAGCACGGCGGCATGATGACCCCGGCGCCGGTCCAGGCGGCCACGGTGGCGGCGCTCGGCGACGATGCGCACGTCGAGGAGCAGCGGGTGCGCTACGCGGCCCGCCGCGCGGCGCTGCGTACGGCGCTGGAGGCGCACGGCTTCCGCGTCGAGCACAGCGAGGCCAGCCTCTACCTGTGGGTGACCCGGGACGAGCCCTGCTGGGAGACGGTCGCCCACCTGGCCGAGCTGGGCATCCTGGTGGCGCCGGGTGATTTCTACGGCGAGGCGGGCGCGAGCTTCGTCCGTGTCGCCTTCACGGCCACGGACGAGCGCGTCGAGGCGGCGGTCAAGCGCCTGTCGGTCTGAGACGGCCCGAGGGGGCCGGGAGTTCGTGCTCCCGGCCCCCTCGGTGTTCGTGGCGCTGCTCAGCCGCCCAGCGGCAGGCTGCCCACGGGCAGCGTGCTCACCGGCAGGCTGCCGACCGGCAGTGCCTGCGCGCTCTTGAGCGCCGACCCGGCCGGCAGTCCGCCGAGCAGCTGCTCGGCGGGGCCGGCGGCCTTGGTGGCGGCGCCCGTGGCGTCCGAGGCGGTCTCCGTGGCCGTGTCGGTGGCCGTGTCCGTTGCGGTGGTCGCGGCACCCGGGGCGTCCGGGCTGGTGAGCGCGCCCAGCTGCGGCAGCTGCGGCACGGACTCCAGGCCCGCGGCGCTGGCCGCGCCGGCCGCACCGACCACGGGAGCTGCCCCGGCTGCGAGCAGCAGCGCGGTACGGGCGATCCGGCGGGTCAGGGGGAGGGACATGATGCTCCTAAGCGGTAGCGGCTGAGTACGCCGTGTACAACCGCTCGAGGGGCGGGTGGAGTTGCGGAGCCGACGGGTAAAGGATCTGTAACGCATCGTTTAATCGGCTTCCGCGACAAGCGCATTGGATGCGCGCCGACCTGCGCTTGTGTCCTCCCCGGGGCCCCGCGGCCCGCCGTCAGGGTCACCCCCGCACGGGGGACGGCCCGTACGCCTGAGCGGGCCGCTGTCGGGTGCGCGTGCGCGGATCAGCGGTTCACGAAGATCCGCACCTCGGCCGGGGTCGCGTTGTGCGGATCCCCGTCACCTGACTTGCCCGGACCGCCCTTGAACTGCCACCGGCCCTGGTCCTCGCCACAGATCCAGCTCTTCCACGAGTACGAGACCCGGGCGATGCTCATCTCGCGCGCATGGGCCACCGCCCACTGGGCCATCGCCCGGCCGGCGCGCAGCCCGGCCTCGCCGGCGCCCTGCTTCTCCACCAGGAGGATCTCGGACTCCCTGATCTGCATGCCCTTGGCCCCGGTGTGGCTCTGCTCCGGAGTCATCTCCTGCAGCGCGTCCTTGCCGAAGATCCGGGTCAGTTCGGTCCGTACCTCCTGCGGATCGCCGGCCTGCGCGGGCGGGGGACCGCCGCAGGCGACCTCACCGCCGCCGCCGGCGAAGGCCCCCGTCAGCACGATCGCGTCCGGCTCGTGCTTCGCGTACGCCTGCGGGAAGCCGCTGCGCTGCACCTTCTGCGCGGCCACCGTCAGAGGGAGCCTCGAGTACCCCTTGATCTCGGCCAGATGGTCGTAGAAGATCCCGGCCGAATACACCGGGTCCATGATCTGCTCCGGCGTGCCCCAGCCCTGCGAGGGCCGCTGCTGGAACAGCCCGAGCGAGTCCCGGTCGCCGTGGTCGAGGTTGCGCAGCGAGGACTCCTGCATCGCGGTCGCCAGCGCGATGGTCACCGCCCGGTCCGGCAGGCCCTTGGCGACGCCCACGGCCGCTATCGTCGCCGCGTTGCCGGCCTGCTCGGGGGTCATCTCGTACGTCCCCAGGGTGCCCTCGTGGGACGGATCCGCGCCCTCCCGCACGGAGGCCGTGCAGTACGGCGCGCCGCCGCCGCCGTTCGATTCGCGCTGCACGATGAGATAGCCGGCCAGCGCGAGCAGGACGAGGAGACCCGCGGCCGTGCGCAGCGGCCGGCGGCGGCGGGGGCGGGGGCGCGGGATCTCGGACACGCGGCCCACCGTACTTGAGCCATGGGAGGCGTCCGTCGGCCGGACGTACGGCCCGGCCGTGCGGCCCGGCGCGTTAGGGTCAGGGCCATGTCCGAATCCGAGCTGGACCTCACCCAGGACGCCGCCGAGCTGACCGCCCGGCTCGTCGACATTCCGTCCGTGAGCGGCGACGAGAAGGTACTCGCCGACCTCGTGGAACACGCGCTGCGCGGCCTGCCGCACCTCACCGTGGACCGGTACGGCAACAACGTGGTTGCCCGCACGGACCTCGGTCGTGCCGAGCGGGTCGTCCTCGCCGGCCACCTGGACACCGTGCCCATCGCCGACAACGTACCGTCGCGCCTCGACGAGAACGACGTCCTGTGGGGCTGCGGCACCACCGACATGAAGTCCGGCGTCGCCGTACAGCTGCGCATCGCCGCGACCGTGCCGGAGCCGAACCGGGACCTCACCTTCGTCTTCTACGACCAGGAAGAGGTCGCCGCCGACCTCAACGGCCTCGGCAAGGTCGCCGAAGCCCACCCCGACTGGCTGACCGGCGATTTCGCGGTGCTGCTGGAACCGTCCAACGCCGAGGTCGAGGGCGGCTGCCAGGGGACCCTGCGCGTGCTGCTGCGCACGGCCGGCGAGCGCGCCCACTCCGCGCGCAGCTGGATGGGCTCCAACGCCATCCACGCGGCCGGCCCGATCCTGGCCAGGCTGGCGGCCTACGAGCCGCGCAGGCCCGTCATCGACGGCCTGGAGTACCACGAGGGCCTCAACGCGGTCCGCATCGAGGGCGGCGTCGCCAACAACGTCATCCCGGACGCCTGCACGGTGACGGTCAACTTCCGCTATGCCCCGGATCGCAGCGAGGCGGAGGCCGTGGCCCACGTGAAGGAGGTCTTCGCGGACTGCGACATCGCGGAGTTCGTGGTCGACGACTCCTCCGGCGGCGCCCTCCCCGGCCTCTCCCACCCGGCCGCCGCAGCCTTCATGGCGGCCGTCGGAGGCCGTGCGATGCCCAAGTTCGGCTGGACGGACGTCTCCCGCTTCAGCGCGCTGGGCGTCCCGGCGGTCAACTACGGCCCGGGTGACGCCCTGCTGGCCCACAAGGTCGACGAGCGGGTCGAGACGAAGGCGATCCTGCACTGCGAGGAACGACTCCGTGCCTGGCTGACCTCGTAAATTCCCCTTCTCGTCACCTTTGTGCGCCTAACCTGATCCAACGATCAGCAGGAGGGAGCACATCATGGGCAACCCCGAAGGTACCGCTCGTCGCAGGCCCAAGGAGCAGCAGCTCGGGCCGGTGCTGCGCAGGCGGAGCCAGGTCCAGGCGGGCAGCACGACGGACCAGCGGCTGCTGGATTCGGCCGGGCCCTCCGAGTGGGTGCACACCGATCCCTGGCGGGTCCTGCGCATCCAGTCGGAGTTCATCGAGGGCTTCGGCACGCTGGCGGAGCTGCCGCCGGCGATCAGCGTGTTCGGCTCGGCGCGGACCCCGGCGGGCACGCCGGAGTACGAGGCGGGCGTACGGATCGGGCACGCGCTGGTGGACGCCGGTTTCGCGGTGATCACCGGCGGCGGTCCGGGCGCGATGGAGGCGGCCAACAAGGGCGCGCGGGAGGCCAACGGCATCTCGGTGGGCCTGGGCATCGAGCTCCCCTTCGAGCAGGGGCTCAACCAGCACGTCGACCTCGGGCTGAACTTCCGGTACTTCTTCGTCCGCAAGACGATGTTCGTGAAGTACAGCCAGGGGTTCGTGGTGCTGCCGGGCGGTCTCGGCACGCTGGACGAGCTGTTCGAGGCGCTGACCCTGGTCCAGACCCGGAAGATCACCCGCTTCCCGATCGTGCTGTTCGGCACGGAGTACTGGAGCGGGCTGGTCGACTGGCTCAAGAACACGGTGATCGCGCAGGGCAAGGCGTCCGAGTTCGACCTGATGCTCTTCCACGTCACGGACGACGTGGAAGAGGCGGTGACGCTGGTCAGCAAGGAGGTCGGCGAGGGCACGAACGAACGCGCCGCCCTCGCCGCCACCGAAGAGGCCGCCCGGGAGAGCGGCGACTAGGCCCCGGCGGCCCCCCGGCGGGGCCCGCCCGGGACCGTCCGGTCAGGCCGGCCCCCGGCGGGCGACCGCCGTCGGGGCGGTGGCCTCAGGCCAGTCCGCGGCGGGCGACCGCCGGGGGCCGGTGGCCCTGGATCGACGCGACCATGTCGAGGACCTGCTTCGTCTCGGCGACCTCGTGGACGCGGTAGACCTGCGCGCCGAGCCAGGCCGAGACGGCCGTCGTGGCGAGGGTGCCCAGGAGGCGCTCCTTGACCGGCTTGTCGAGGGTCTCGCCGACGAAGTCCTTGTTGGACAGCGAGACCAGGACCGGCCAGCCCGTCTCCGCCATCTCACCGAGGCGCCGCGTGGCCTCCAGCGAGTGGCGGGTGTTCTTGCCGAAGTCGTGGCCCGGGTCGATCATGATCGCGTCGCGCCGGACGCCGAGCGCTGCCGCGCGCTCCGCCAGCCCGACCGTGACGCGCAGGATGTCCTCCATCACGTCCTCGTACCCGATCCGGTGCGGCCGGGTCCGCGGCTCCACACCGCCCGCGTGCGTGCAGACGATGCCCGCGCCGTGGCGGGCGGCGACCTCCGCCAGCCGGGGGTCCACCCCGCCCCACGCGTCGTTCAGCACGTCGGCCCCGGCCTCGCAGACCGCCTCGCCGACCTCGTGGCGCCAGGTGTCGACGCTGATCACCACGTCCGGGTGGCGGCGGCGCACCTCCGCGACGAAGCCGACCGTGCGCCGGACCTCCTCGGCCGCGTCCACGTGCTCGCCGGGGCCCGCCTTCACCCCGCCGATGTCGATGATCGCGGCGCCCTCGGCGACCGCGTGCTCGACCCGGTCCAGCGCGGGCGCGTCGCGGAAGGTCGCGCCCTGGTCGTAGAAGGAGTCAGGGGTCCGGTTCACGATGGCCATGATCACCGGCTCGTGGGTGTCGAACTCGCGCCTGCCCAGTCGCAGCATCCTGCTCTTTCCTCCTTCGGCGGCCCTTGCGCCTCGCCTGCGACCTTAACCTGGTGGCCGGAGTCTCTCAGGGGAGTTGATCGTGTTCTGGTTCTTGCTGATCGCGCTGGTCGTGGTCGTCGCCGCGGTCACCCTCGCGGTGGTCGGCGGCGGCTCGGAAGCCGTGCTCCCGGATTCCGAGCCGGACCGGGTGGCCGACGGGCTGCCGGAGAACCGCCCCGTCGTACGGGCGGACATCGACGCACTGCGGCTTCCGGTGGCCCCGCGCGGGTACCGGATGGCCGAGGTGGACGACGTGCTGGAGCGCCTCGCGGCGGAACTGGCGGAGCGCGACGCCCGGATCGCCGAGCTGTCGGCGAGCGCGGCCCGCGGCGTGGACCTCGGCAAGGCCGGGCAGTGACGGGCGGCGCGCTCGCGGGTGCGGACGGCGGGCTGCGGTGCCCCTGGGCGCTGTCCACGGAGGAGTACGTCGCCTACCACGACACGGAGTGGGGGCGTCCGGTCCACGGGGACGACGCCCTGTACGAGCGGCTGTGCCTGGAGGCGTTCCAGTCGGGGCTGTCGTGGCTGACGATCCTGCGGCGCCGGGAGGGCTTCCGCAAGGCCTTCGCCGGGTTCCGGATCGCGGAGGTCGCGGAGTTCGGCGGAGCCGACGTGGAGCGGCTGCTGGCGGACGAGGGCATCATCCGCAACCGCGCCAAGGTCGAGGCGACGCTGGCCAACGCGAAGGTCCTGGCGGGCTGGGAGCCGGGAGAGCTGGACACGCTCGTCTGGTCCCACGCCCCGAAGCCGGGCCGGGCCCCGAAGAGCACCGCCGAGATCCCGGCGGTGACCCCGGAGTCCACGGCCCTGGCCAAGGCACTGAAGAAGGCGGGCATCCGCTTCGTCGGCCCGACGACGGCCTACGCCCTGATGCAGGCCTGCGGGCTGGTCAACGACCACCTGGCCCGCTGCGTGTCCCGCAAGACTTCCTAGCGCCCCAGGTAGCGCGGGGGCTGCTTGGCGAGGAAGGCCTGGACGGCGATGGAGTGGTCCTCCGAGGCGCCCGCGCGGGCCTGGAGGGTGTCCTCGCGCTCCAGGGCCTCGCGCAGGGAGTGGGCGGCGCCGTACGCCAGGGACTCCTTCAGGGCCGCGTAGGCGACCGTGGGGCCCTCCGCGAGGCTGCGGGCCACCGCCTCGGCCTCCGCGCGCAGGGACTCCGAGGGGACCAGGCGGTTCACGATGCCGAGGTCGTACGCCTCCTGCGCCTTGACCGAGCGGGGGAAGAGCAGCAGGTCCGAGGCGCGCGAGGCGCCGATCAGGCGGGGCAGCGTCCAGGACACCCCGGAGTCGGCGGTCAGGGCGACGCCGGCGAAGGAGGTGTTGAAGGACGCGGTGTCCGCGACGACGCGGAAGTCCGCCGCCAGCGCGAAGCCGAAGCCGGCCCCGGCCGCGACGCCGTTCACGCCCGCCACCACCGGCTTCGGCATCTCGGTGAGCGCCCGGACGATCGGGTTGTAGTGCTCGGCGACCGTGCTCATGGTGAGCCGGGAGCCGCTCTCGCGGTCCGCCGCCAGGTTCCCGATGTGCTCCTTGAGGTCCTGGCCGACGCAGAAGGCCCGGTTGCCCGCCGCCGTCAGCAGGACGGCCCGTACGGCGGTGTCGCCGGCCGCCGCCCGGACCGCGTCGCGCAGGGCGACCTTGGCCTCGGTGTTCATGGCGTTCATGGCGTCGGGACGGTTGATCGTGATGATCGCGAGTCCGTCGGTCACTTCGTAGAGCACACTGTCGGCCATGGCAGGGGGTCCCCCTTCGTCGCGGGCTTGGCTACCGGCCGGTACCGGCCGGTGCAAGGGCCAGCATGGCGGACCGGACGGGGCCCGCACATGTGATGTGCGTCAAAGAAACCTGAAGCCCATCGCCAGTGACAGCGGCGAAGTATCGCAGGCCGGTCCCCGAAATGAGTGGTTTTGGTCGAGCGCGTTGCGCAAGCGTTCCCGGCCGATGTTGGTCATCGGGTCCTGACATGCGGGATAATGGCCAAGAAGCAATGTGTTCGATGCCGGGTACTAGGCGCCTGAATGGGGCCGTCGGCTGACGATGAACTGGTTTCAGGAAGGGGAACGAGCATGGCGGCCATGAAGCCGCGGACGGGCGACGGCCCGCTCGAGGTCACCAAGGAGGGGCGGGGCATCGTCATGCGCGTACCGCTCGAGGGCGGCGGTCGGCTCGTCGTCGAGCTGACTCCGGACGAGGCGGACGCCCTGGGTGACGCCCTGAAGAAGGTCGTCGGCTGATCGAGTCGGCGCCAACTGGAATCTCTGCACTGCCCCGGTCGCTCACCGCGCCCGGGGCAGTGTTGTTTCCCGCACCTGGTTCACGGGCTCACGGGCCGTAGGGGCCCACGGGCGAGGCCTGGGGGCCCGGGCCGCCCGGCGCGAGAGCGCTCAGCGCGAGACCGCTCAGCGCCGGACCGCGCACAGCAGGCCGTCGCCCACCGGGAGCAGCGCGGCCTCCAGGGCCGGGCTCTCGCGCACGCTGCGCAGCAGCTCGCGCACGCGCAGCACCTCCACCGGCTGGGCCGCGGAGTCGACCGTACGGCCGTCGGAGAAGACCCCCTCGAAGCACACCAGTCCGCCGGGGCGCAGCAGGCGCAACGATTCAGCGAGGTAGTCGAGGGACTCGGACGGGTCGCCGTCGCAGAAGACGAGGTCGTACCCGCCGTCGGCGAGCCGGGGGAGCACGTCGAGGGCGCGGCCCGGGATGAAGCGGGCACGGTTGCCCGCGAAGCCGGCGGCGCGGAAGGCCTGGCGGGCGAAGGCCTGCCGGTCGGGCTCGGGATCCACGGTGGTCAGGACCCCGTCGGCGCGCATGCCGTGCAGGAGGTGGATGCCGGACACCCCGGTCCCGGTGCCGATCTCCGCGACCGCCTTGGCGTCCGCGGTGGCGGCGAGCAGGCGCAGCGCGGCCCCGGTGCCCGGGGAGACCGAGCGCAGGCCCGCTTCCCTGGCCCGGTCGCGGGCCCACCGCAGAGCGTCGTCCTCGGCGACAAACGCGTCGGCGAACGCCCAGCTCGTCTGCCGGTTGCCGCTAATGACCCTCTCCTGTCCCCATAGTTGGCGCAACGGTGACTGTATCCGCTGGAGTCGGGAACCCGCAGATGGGACCGGGCGTTGAGAGCAGTAGAGAGGCGGTCGAGGCGGGATAGACGGGACGCTGCCGGGCAGATCGGTGGTCCTTGGCCGCTCCGGGACCTCGGACCCGTGCAAAGTTACTGCAAAAATGCTTATCCGGAGCTGACGGAGGGGGTGGCTATGGTAGGGACTCCGCTGGACACCACCAGAGCCGACAGGGGAGGTGCGGCTGCGCCTGTGGATCGTGGAGGCGTTCTCCGACGTCTCTTCTGGTCGGCGGGTGAGCCGAAATCCGTGACCTACATTGCTGACCGCTTCCACACCGCAGACACCGCAACCACCGCGACCTTTGCCGCCGATGCGGGCTCCCAGGCGTGGACCCCTCCCTCGTGGGAGGAGATCGTCAGCACGCACAGTGCCCGGGTCTACCGTCTCGCCTACCGGCTGACGGGTAACCAGCACGACGCCGAGGACCTGACGCAGGAAGTCTTCGTCCGCGTGTTCCGGTCGCTGTCCACCTACACGCCCGGGACGTTCGAGGGCTGGCTGCACCGGATCACCACGAACCTGTTCCTGGACATGGTCCGCCGCAAGCAGCGGATCCGCTTCGACGCGCTGGGCGACGACGCCGCGGAGCGGCTGCCGAGCCGTGAGCCGTCCCCCCAGCAGGTGCTGCACGACACCCACTTCGACGCGGACGTGCAGCAGGCTCTGGACACGCTCGCCCCCGAGTTCCGCGCGGCCGTGGTGCTGTGCGACATCGAGGGGCTGTCGTACGAGGAGATCGCCGCCACGCTCGGCGTGAAGCTCGGCACCGTGCGCAGCCGTATCCACCGAGGCCGCTCGCACCTGCGCAAGGCTCTCAAGCACCGCTCCCCCGAAGCCCGGGCGGAGCAGCGTGCGCTGGCGGGAGTGGCCGTGGGCGCCCCGGGCGCCGGGGGAGAGGGCGGAGCCGAGTGAGTGGAGTCAGTCCGTCCCCGTCGCCCGCCGAACAGCACTTGGGCGACCGCCTCGCCGCCCTGGTGGACGGGGAGCTGAGCCACGACGCGCGCGAGCGGGTGCTGGCCCACCTGGCCACGTGTCCCAAGTGCAAGGCCGAAGCCGATGCGCAGCGCCGCTTGAAGACCATGTTCGTGGAGAGCGCCCCGCCACCGGTGTCGGCGGGGCTGCTGGCGCGCCTCCAGGGGCTGCCCGGCGGCGGCCTCGACGGGCCCCCCGGCCCGCCGGCTCCGGGCGGCTCGCCCGGAGCGGATCCGTTCGCCTCCTTCCGGTACCCCGTGCCGCTCGCCGCCCCGCAGCGGCAGGGCTTCCCGATCCACGAGGTGGGCCGGCCGCGGCGCCGCTTCGCCTTCGTGGCGGCCGGGGCCGTGTCTCTGGCCGCGATCGCGCTCGGCGGCGCGGTGCCGCTGGACACCCTCGACCCGAACGGGCGGGGCGAAGCCCCCGCCTCGCGGCCCGGGCCCGCGGTGCCGCTGTCGGTGCCCGTGGCCGACGCCGTGGCCCGGGACCGGCTGCCGAGCCCCGGGGTCGTGCCGACCCTCGTACGCTCCGCGGACCCGCTCCCGCCGATGCAGCCGTCGCCCTCCGCGTCGGGCCGCCCGGTCTCCCTCCTGCGCTGACGTCCGCTGACGCCGCTGCCCCGTGCGGCCCGGACCCGAAGGCTCCGGGCGACGGCGGGGCGGGACCTGATTGAATCGGCGGCAGAAGCGGAACCACGCGGGGAGCGGCCATGTCCGACAGTCAGCAGCAGACCGATCCGGCTCCGGCTGCGTCCCCCCGATGGTGGAGCCGACCCGAGACCCCCGCCCCACACCCGGACCAGGCACCCGCCGAGCCCCAGGGCGGGGCGCAGGGCGCCCTGGTGCCCGCGCCGCGGGGTGACGGGCCGCGCTACGACCCCTGGGCGGACCGGCCGTTGCAGGTCGTGGACACCGGCAAGCCGCAGCGGGGCTTCCGGCTCTGGCAGGTCGTGGCACTCGCCCTCGGGACCGCCCTCCTCGCCGGCGGCATCGGCGGGTACGCCGGGGTCCTCGCGGAGCGGCAGGCCAACACCCGTCTGGAACTCCCGCAGGCCGCCGCCGTCGCCGACAAGGGCCGGGCCCCCGCGAGCGTGGCCGGGATCGCCGCCACCGCCCTGCCCGGCGTGGTGACCCTGCACGTCAACGGCGGGGAAAGCAGCGGCACCGGCACCGGGTTCGTGCTCGACCAGCAGGGCCACATCCTCACCAACAACCACGTCGTCTCCGACGCCAAGCAGATAACGGTCACCTTCAGCACCGGCGACAGCGTCAGCGCCGAGCTGGTCGGCCGGGACACCGGCTACGACCTGGCCGTGGTCAAGGTGAGCGGCGTACGGGGCCTGCAGCCCCTGAGCCTCGGCAACTCCGAGAACGTCAAGGTCGGCGACCCGGTCGTGGCCATCGGCGCCCCCTTCGACCTCTCCAACACCGTCACCGCCGGCATCATCAGCGCCACCGGCCGCCCCATCACCGCCGGCGGCGACAAGGGCGACGGCAGCGACATCAGCTACGTCGACGCCCTGCAGACGGACGCCCCCATCAACCCCGGCAACTCCGGCGGCCCGCTCCTGGACTCCTCCGCCCACGTGATCGGCATCAACAGTGCGATCCGCGGCGCCGACAAGGGCGGCGACAGCGGCGACGCGACCCGCCAGAGCGGCAGCATCGGCCTCGGCTTCGCCATCCCGGTCAACCAGGGCAAGCGCGTCGCCGAGGAGCTCATCCGCACCGGCCGCGCCACCCACCCCGTCATCGGCGTCACCCTCGACATGCGCTACGAGGGCGACGGGGCCCGCGTCGAGGAGAAGGGCGAGGGCGGCAAGCCGGCCGTCACCCCCGACGGTCCCGGCGCCAAGGCGGGCATCAAGGCGGGCGACGTGATCACCAAGGTCGACGGACAGCGGGTGCACGGCGGCGACGAGCTGATCATCAAGATCCGGGCCCACCGGCCGGGTGACCCGCTGCACCTGACCGTGCTCCGCGACGGCCGGGAGCGCACGATGGAACTGGTCCTCGGTTCGGCGAACGGATCATGACGAGCGGGTGAAAGCACCGCCGGGCCGGGATTGAGCCGGTACTGGTGTATTGGCCAGCGGACAACCCCGGGTACCGTGTGTCGGGCCTGACGTGAAGAGAGCCGAGGAGCGGCAAGGTGTTCAACGACATAGGCGCACTCGAGGTGGTCACGATCGTGGTGCTCGCCATTCTCATCTTCGGCCCGGACAAGCTGCCCAAGGTCATCCAGGACGTCACGGGCTTCATCCGGAAGGTCCGCGCGTTCTCGGACAGCGCCAAGCAGGACATCCGCTCCGAACTGGGCCCCGAGTTCAAGGACTTCGAGTTCGAGGACCTGAACCCCAAGAACTACCTCCGCAAGCAGCTGGCCGAGAACGAGGACCTCAAGGAGATCCGCGGCAGCTTCGATCTCCGCAAGGAACTGAACGACGTCACCGACGCCGTCAACAGCCGGGAGACCGGCCCCGCACCGGCCGCCGCCTCGTCCGGCCCGTCCGCCACGCCCATCGGCACCGGCCCGGACCTGCTCAAGAAGCCCGCCGCTCCCGCCCCTGACCAGCGCACTCCCTTCGACGCCGACGCCACCTGAGTTCCAGCCTGCCCGGCGATCCGGGGTGGGATGGCTATCCTCCATCTGTCCGGACGCAGGACGCCCGAGGGAGGGGGTCCCCCCAGCGAAGCGAGGGGGAGGGCCGCTCCGGACCCCACGGAACGAGAGGCCGCCCAGATGGAGACGACGAGCAGTAGCCGGGTGAGGGCGCAGACCGCCGAAGCCCCCGCAGCCGCCGCCGAACCCCCGCAGACAGCACCGGCAACACCGCAGCCCCAGGAGGCCGCCGCGCCCGTCCCGGCGGCCCGCCGGGCGGTCGAGGGATACCTGCTGGCAGATTTCCCCTGGTACGGGCTGGACGGGGCCTTCACCGGCCCCCGCTGGCTCATGCAGGTCGGTACCGGCGCCGACGGCGCCGTGGAGCACGGCTCCACCGGCCACGGCGACGAGCCGTCGGCACGCGGTGAGATCGCCACCGGCGAGAAGGAGCGCTTCGCCGTGGTCGTCACGGTGGCGAGCAACCCGCTGCGCCGCAGCAGCGACGGCACGGGCGTCCTGGAGGCCACCTCGGTCTCCTCGGCCGCCTGGCTGGCCGGCTCGGGGCTGTTGGCCTACAGCTGGCCCGGCCAGATGGACCACTCCCTGCGCGACGACTGGCTCGACCAGCAGACCGAGGCCGCCTGGGAGCTCGCCGACGCGCTCGACGGCGAGGACTGGTCGACGCTGTCGCTGCCGGTGGACGGGGAGCCGACGCCCTTCCACTACCGCGAGTCCGAGTTCGGCTGGGTCCTCGCCGGATCCACCCGGGGCGGAGTCCACCTGGGTGCGTACGGCCGGGGCATGAGCGCGTACGGGCTCGGCTTCTCGGTCATCGGGGACCTGGCCGCGTACGAGTAGCCGCGCGGGACGCGCGAAGGGCCCCGCCGTCCGGCGGGGCCCTTCGCGCGACGCTCAGAACTTGTTGCGCGGGGTGATGCCCAGGGACATGCCGGCCAGGCCGCGTGCGCGGCCGCCCAGCTTGCCCGCGATGGCGCGCAGAGCGGCGCCCGCCGGGGAGTCGGGGTCGGTCAGGACGACGGGCTTGCCGTCGTCGCCGCCCTCCCGCAGCCGGACGTCGATCGGGATCGAGCCCAGCACCGGCACCGTCGCGCCGACCGTCTTGGTCAGGCCGTCGGCGACCTTCTGGCCACCGCCCGAGCCGAACACGTCCACCATCTCGTCGCAGTGCGGGCAGGGCAGCCCGGACATGTTCTCGACCACGCCGACGATCTTCTGGTGCGTCTGCACGGCGATCGAGCCGGCCCGCTCCGCGACCTCGGCAGCGGCCTGCTGCGGGGTGGTCACGACCAGGATCTCGGCATTGGGCACGAGCTGGGCCACGGAGATCGCGATGTCGCCCGTGCCCGGCGGGAGGTCCAGCAGCAGCACGTCCAGGTCGCCCCAGAAGACGTCGGCGAGGAACTGCTGGAGCGCGCGGTGCAGCATCGGACCGCGCCACACCACCGGCGCGTTGCCCGGGGTGAACATGCCGATGGAGATGACCTTCACGCCGTGCGAGGAAGGCGGCATGATCATGTTCTCGACCTGCGTCGGGCGGCCCTCGACGCCCAGCATGCGCGGCACGCTGTGGCCGTAGATGTCCGCGTCCACCACGCCGACCTTGAGGCCGTCGGCGGCCATCGCCGCCGCGAGGTTGACGGTGACGGAGGACTTGCCGACACCGCCCTTGCCGGACGCGACCGCGTAGACGCGGGTCAGCGAGCCCGGCTTGGCGAAGGGGACCTCGCGCTCGGCGGTGCCGCCGCGCAGGTTCGTCGCCAGCTCCTTGCGCTGCTCGTCGCTCATCACGTCCAGCGTGACGGAGACCGAGGTGACGCCGGCGACGCGCTCGACGGCCTCGGTGACGTTCCGGGTGATGGTCTCGCGCATGGGGCAGCCCGACACCGTCAGGTAGACGGTCACGGAGACCGCGCCGCCGTCGCCGATCTCGACCGATTTGACCATGCCGAGCTCTGTGATCGGCCGGTGGATCTCGGGGTCGTTCACCGTCGCCAGCGCGTCCAGGATCGCGTCCTGCTCGGGCACGGCGGCGGCGGCGTCGGCGTCGGCGGAGCTTGTGTCGGTAGCCATGCCCCGATGGTACGGCTCGGTGGCGTGCCTCAGGAAAGAGTGCTAGCGGTCGCCTTCGTCACTCTCGAGCGGGAATAGACGCCGCTCGTCCATCTCCTTCATCAGGTCCTGGAACTCCGACCTGATCCAGTCGCGGGTCGCCACCTCGCCCAGGCCCATCCGCAGGGCCGCGATCTCCCGCGTCAGGTACTCGGTGTCCGCGAGCGAGCGCTCGTTCTGCTTGCGGTCCTGCTCCAGGTTGACCCGGTCGCGGTCGTCCTGCCGGTTCTGCGCGAGCAGGATCAGCGGAGCGGCGTACGAGGCCTGGAGCGACAGCATCAGCGTCAGGAAGATGAAGGGGTACTGGTCGAAGCGCAGCTCCTCCGGAGCGAAGATGTTCCACAGCACCCACAGGATGATGACGAAGGTCATCCAGACGATGAAGCGGCCCGTGCCGAGGAACCGCGCCACCCGCTCCGAGAGCCGCCCGAACGCCTCCGGGTCGTACTCGGGCAGCAGCCGCCGGCGCGCCGGACGCGGCAGGTCGAGGCGGACCCGCGAGCGCGTCAGTGCGCTCGACCCGGTCGACAGGCCGGCCTTCGCCCGCTCGCCGCGCTCGAAGGAGGAACGTTCCGCCCGCTCCGCGGCCGCCTCCGCCAGCCCGTACTCGCGCGCCTGTGCCCGCGCCTGCTCGCGCCGCTCCCGGATCTGCTCCCGGCGCCGCTCGCGCGACTGGTCGCCGCGCCCCCGTTCAGTGGCCACGCACGGCCTCCTCGGAATGGAAGTCCGTCTCCCGCCAGTCGTCCGGCAGCAGGTGGTCCAGTACGTCGTCGACGGTGACCGCGCCCAGCAGGGAGCCGCTCTCGTCGACGACGGGCACCGCAACCATGTTGTACGCGGCGAGGTAACTGGTCACCACCGGGAGCGAGGCATCCGGCCGCAGCGGCGGCAGGTCCGTGTCCACGATCGAGCTGACCAGCGTGAACGGCGGATCGCGCAGCAGCCGCTGGAAGTGCACCGTCCCCAGGTACTTGCCCGTCGGCGTCTCGTCCGGCGGCCGGCACACGTACACCTGCGCGGCCAGCGCCGGCGAAAGGTCCGACTGCCGTACGCGGGCCAGCGCGTCCGCGACGGTCGCGTCCGGCCGCAGCACGATCGGCTCGGTGGTCATCAGACCGCCCGCGGTCCGCTCCTCGTACGACATCAGGCGCCGCACGTCGGCCGCGTCGTCCGGCTGCATCAGCGTCAGCAGCCGCTCCTTGTCGTCCTCCGGCAGCTCCGAGAGCAGGTCGGCCGCGTCGTCCGGGTCCATCGCCTCCAGGACGTCGGCCGCGCGCTCCTCCTTCAGCTTGCCGAGGATCTCCACCTGCTCGTCCTCGGGGAGCTCCTCCATGACGTCCGCGAGCCGGTCGTCGTCGAGGGCGTTGGCCACCTCCGCGCGCCGCTTGGGCGTCAGGTGGTGCAGTACGTTCGCCACGTCGGCCGGGCGCATCTGCTCGAAGGTGGCCACCAGGTTCTCGGCACCCTGCCCGTGCTCCTCCAGCGAGAAGCCCGTCACAGCCGACCACTCCACCGTCAGGGTCTCGCCCCGTCGGCGCAGCGCACCCGACTTGCCCTTGCGTACGAAGATGCGGTCGATCTCCCAGTCCCGGCGGGCCGGCAGCTGCTGGATGGCCACGTCGAGGACGGTGACCTCCTGCTCGTCCGCGACCAGCCGCACCCGGCGGTCCAGCAGCTCGCCGAGGATCAGCCGCTCGGTGGGGCGCTGCTCGAAACGGCGCATGTTGACCACGCCGGTGGTGATGACCTGGCCGGACTCGACGCCCGTCACCCGGGTCATGGGCAGGAAGATGCGGCGGCGGCTGACCACCTCGACCACCAGGCCCAGCAGTCGCGGCGGGCGGCCGCCGACGCGGAGCATCGCGACGAGGTCGCGGACCCGGCCGACCTGGTCGCCGTTGGGATCGAACACGGGCACACCCGACAGATGCGAGACGAAGATCCGCGGGGCGCCTGCAGCCATCCGAGCGCCTCCTAGAGCGTCAATCACCATTCGTGCCGCCCCTCAGGCTAGCCCGTGGCGCACGAGGGTGCGCTGGTGGGGCGGTCCGCTCAGGTGTCCCCACGCGGGCGCGGTGCGCTCCCTACGGGCGGGTACGCTGCCTGCTGCCCGCAGACGACCGACGAAAGGCACCTGCCCGTGACCGCCTACTTCCCTGCCGCCCGGCTGCGCAGGGCCGCCTTCGCGGGCGTCCTGTGCGCGGGACTGGCCGTTGCCGGCGCGGGCTGCGGGGCGGACCCCGACGAGGGCACGAACGGGGTCGGCAAGCTCTCCGCCGAGCAGATCGAGAGCAAGGCCAAGGAAGCGGCCACCGCGGCCGACTCGGTGCACCTGTCCGGCAGCCTCGTCAGTGGCGGCAAGTCCTTCACCCTCGATATGCGGCTGAAGTCCGACGGCGGCTCCGGCGAGGTCAAGTCGCAGGACGACACCTTCCAGCTGCTGCGGGTGGGGGAGCAGCTCTACCTCAAGGCGAGCGCCGCGTTCTGGGGCCAGTCCGAGGCCGCGGGCAAGCTCGGCGACAAGTTCGTGAAGGTGCCCGAGGCCGACCCCTCGTACAAGCAGTTCCGTGGTTTCACCGACATGGACGTCCTGCTCGACGGGCTCCTCGGACTCGACGGGAAGCTCGCCAAGGGCGAGCACACCAAGGTCGGGCACATCCGCGCCGTCCAGGTCACGGCCGACGCGGGCAAGGGCGGCAAGCTCTCGGTCTCCCTGGAGGGCACGCCGTACCCGCTGCTCATGGAGCGCGCGGGCGGCGCCGGCCGGGTGGTCCTCGAGGAGTGGGGCAAGCCCTTCCCGCTCGACCCGCCGGCCCAGGACCAGACGGTGGACTACGGGTCCCAGCTGCCGACCACCAAGGACCAGCAGGACCAGGGCGGCGCGTCCAAGCCGTCCGCGTCGCCCAAGACCTCCGGCGGCCAGGGCACCTCCCCGGTCAAGCGTTAGCGCCCCCGGGGGCTAGCGGGCCGCCTTCTTGCGCTTCAGCAGCAGCTTGGGCAAGCCCGCGGGGATCGGCTCGCGGGTCGTCGCCGGCGAGGCCGGCGGTACCGCGGCCAGCGACCCGACGGGCAGCTCCGTGCGCACCGACTCCGGCTCCAGGCGCAGCAGCCGGCACTCCCGCGCCCACCGCTCCGTCATCTCCTCCGAGTCGGGCGCGTTCAGCCGCTTGCCCTTGAGCTCGGCGACCGCGGCCTCCCACTGCTCACCGCCGGGTACGAGTTCCCGTACGGTCGCGGTCCACGCCACGAGCCGGCCGCCCTTGTCCTTGCTGCGCACGGTCACCTCGGCGGGCGCCCCGTCCGCCAGACCGGGGAACGGCTGCTCCCCGGGCCCGTCGCCCAGCACGTGGGCCGCGCCGTCCACCCAGGCGTGCCACAGCGGGCGGTCGGCCCCGCTGCCGCGGACCCAGATGAGACCGGACTTCTTCGTGGCCTCCTCGACGAGGGCCAGGTCGAGCGCGCTGAGAGTCATGCGCACAGGGTAGGGGGTCCCCCTGGAGCGGCTACAGCCAGCCGTGGCGGCGCAGGGCGCGGTGGATCGTCAGGCAGATCCCGACGATCGTGCACATCACCATCGGATAGCCGTAGCGCCACTGGAGCTCCGGCATGTGCTCGAAGTTCATCCCGTAGACGCCGCAGATCATCGTCGGCACGGCGATGATCGCCGCCCAGGAGGTGATCTTGCGCATGTCCTCGTTCTGCGCGACCGTCGCCTGCGCGAGGTTGGCCTGGAGGATCGAGTTCAGCAGCTCGTCGAAGCCGACGACCTGCTCGTGCACGCGCGCCAGGTGGTCCGCGACATCGCGGAAGTACTTCTGGATGGCCGGGTCCACCAGCCGCATCGGCCGCTCGCTGAGCAGCTCCATCGGCCGCAGCAGCGGGGCGACGGCCCGCTTGAACTCCAGCACCTCGCGCTTGAGCTGGTAGATGCGCCCCGCGTCGCCGCCGCGCACGGCGCCCTTGGCGGGGGCGGCGAAGACCTCGCTCTCCACCTCGTCGATGTCGTCCTGAACGGCCGCGGCCACCGCGATGTACCCGTCGACGACGTGGTCCGCGATGGAGTGCAGGACGGCGGAGGGGCCGCGCGAGAGCAGTTCGGGGTCGTCCTGGAGGCGGTGGCGCAGGCCCTTGAGGGAGCCCTGGCCGCCGTGCCGGACGGTGATGACGAAGTCGGGGCCGGTGAAGCACATCACCTCGCCGGTCTCCACCACCTCGCTCGTGGAGGTCAGTTCGGCGTGCTCGACGTAGTGGATCGTCTTGAAGACGGTGAAGAGGGTCTCGTCGTAGCGCTCCAGCTTCGGCCGCTGGTGCGCGTGCACCGCGTCCTCGACGGCGAGCGGGTGCAGCCCGAAGGTGGCGGCGATCCCGGCGAACTCCGCCTCGGTCGGCTCGTGCAGGCCGATCCAGGCGAAGCCGCCGTCCTCGCGGACCCGGCGCATCGCCTCACGGGGCGTCAGACCGGCCGCCCCCGGCCGGCGCGGTTCGCGCCGGCCGTCGCGGTACACGGCGCAGTCCACCACGGCGCTGCTCGCGGACGGGTCACGGGTGGTGTCGTAGCCGGGCTGTGCGGGGGTGGACCTGCGCAGCGCCGGACGGACGGCGGCACGGAGGTAGGGCAGCATCGACATGGCAGGCTCCTTCGCGCGCACGGCTGCGGACCGTACGGGTGGGAGACCCTCCTGGCTGCGGGCGGGCAGGCCTGGTCAGCCGGAGGGAAGCAGGACGGGAGGACTGAGTTCTGCCGTCGCTCTTCTACTGATCAGAAGATCACAAGGGGCGCGAATCGCCCGAGAGGGAAGTGGAAGAGCGATTGGTACTGCACGATCGACTTCGATCCACCGCAGCCCCACCTCCTCCGGCCGGTCCCCCGTGGAGGACGTCCTGTTGCCGCGGGCCCGCTGCGTGCGGCCCCGGCCAGCTGGCAACACTAACAGCCGACGGATGGTCAAGACCCGCCCTTTACCCGGCTGATACGAGTTCTATGCTCGCTCCATGGCAGAAATTCTGGCTCTCGTCGAGGCCCGGCTGCGCAGCACGTTCGGTGAACCCGACGCCCGCGCCGCCGTCACCTTCCTGGGCACCGACCGCATCGAAGTACTCCGCTTCGCCGAGGGCGACCTCGTGCGGTACGCGACGCTCGGCATGTCCGCGCACCCGATGACCGATCCGACGGCCGTGGTCGCCGACCCGGTGCGCGGACCGCGCGCCGAGCTCGTGCTGACCGTACGGGCGGGGCTGGCGGCCACCGACAAGCTGCTGCGGCCGCTCGCGGTCCTGGCCGCCTCCCCGATGGTCGAGGGGCTGATCGTGGCCCCGGGCGCCTCGCTCGACGTCGGCGAACCGCTGTGGGACGGGGCGCCGTTCAGCTCGGTGCTCGTGGCGGAACCGGGCGGCCTGGTGGAAGACCTGGAACTGGACGACCCGATGGACCCGGTGCGCTTCCTGCCCCTGTTGCCCATGACCGCCAACGAGGCGGCGTGGAAGCGCGTGCACGGCGCGGCCGCCCTCCAGGAGCGCTGGCTCGCGCGCGGCACGGATCTGCGGGACCCCCTGCGCAACGCGGTCGCCCTGGACTGATCCGTGTCCGGCCCCCCGGACGGGTGATCGCGTCTTGACGGGGCGCCGGGCGGGGAGGAACGTGGCTTCCCATGAGGGGCGAACCGAGTTGCCCGAAGTGCGGTGGCCGGGTCAGGGCGCCCGGGCTTTTCGCCGACTCCTGGCAGTGCGCGGTGCACGGTTCCGTGCATCCCTTGCAACCCGTCATCCCGCCGAGCGTCGAGGGCCTGGGCGTCGTCGTGCACCGAGCGCAGGTGCCGGTCTGGATGCCGTGGCCGCTGCCGGTCGGATGGCTGTTCACCGGGGCCGCGTCGGCCGGTGACGACCGCAGCGGGGGCCGGGCCACCGCCGTCGCCTGCTCGGGGCCGGGGCCGCTGGGCGGCATCGGCGAGCTGCTGCTGGTCGCGGAGGAGCTCGGCGTGGGCCTCGGCGCGCGGTACGCGGGCATCGACGGCCCGGACCCCGGCTCGTACATCGACGTATCGTCGACCCCGCACACCAAGGTGGTCGCGGCGGGCCGCCCGACACCGCTGTGGCACCTCAAGGGAGCCCCCGACGACCGGGCCGTCTTCGCGGGCGAGGCGCGCGGCCTGTGGCTCTGGGCGATCGTCTGGCCGGAACAGACCGGCCTCCTGATGTACGACGAGCTCGTCCTCACCGACCTGCGCGACGCGGGAGCAGAGGTCGAACTCCTCCCCTGCGGCGCGTTGAGCCCGCGCATCCTGAGCCCCTCCTAGCCCGGTTATCCTGGAGTTCCCCAGCTACCGCGGGGAGGCGCCCCCACCCGTTCGAACGAAACACCCTGGAGCTCGGCTGTGCGCATCGACCTGCACGCCCACTCCACGGCTTCGGACGGGACCGACAGCCCCGCCGAGCTGGTGCGCCACGCGGCCGCGGCCGGGCTGGACGTCGTCGCGCTGACCGACCACGACACCGTCCGCGGGTACGCCGAGGCGATCGCCGCCGTGCCCGCCGGGCTGACGCTGGTGACCGGCGCGGAGCTGTCCTGCCGCCTCGACGGGGTCGGGCTGCACATGCTCGCGTACCTCTTCGACCCCGACGAGCCCGAACTCGCCCGCGAGCGGGAACTCGTACGGGACGACCGCACGCCCCGCGCCCAGGCCATGGTCGGCAAGCTCCGGGCGCTCGGCGTCGACGTCACCTGGGAGCAGGTGGCGCGCATCGCCGGCGACGGCTCCGTGGGCCGCCCGCACATCGCCACCGCGCTCGTCGAGCTCGGGGTCGTCCCCACCGTCTCGGACGCCTTCACCCCCGACTGGCTCGCCGACGGCGGCCGCGCCCACGCGCAGAAGCACGAGCTCGACCCCTTCGACGCCATCCGCCTGGTCAAGGCGGCCGGCGGCGTCACCGTCTTCGCGCACCCGGCCGCCGTCAAGCGCGGCCGGTGCGTGCCCGAGGCGGCGATAGCCGCGCTCGCCGCAGCCGGTCTCGACGGCATCGAGGTCGACCACATGGACCACGACGCCCCCACCCGCGCCCGGCTGCGCGGCCTGGCCGGCGAGCTCGGCCTGCTGACCACCGGGTCCAGCGACTACCACGGCAGCCGCAAGACCTGCCGTCTCGGGGAGTACACGACCGACCCCGAGATCTACGGCGAGATCACGCGCCGCGCCACCGGGGCCTTCCCCGTCCCCGGCGCCGGCGGACGCGTCGGCGCCTGAGCGAGCGCCGTCCCGACCCGTCCCTTTTCTTCGCAACACCCCTCTCCTGCAAGGCATCACTGTGTTCGATTTTGCCGTCTTCGGATCCCTTTTCCTCACGCTTTTCGTGATTATGGACCCGCCGGGAATCACGCCCATCTTCCTCGCCCTGACATCCGGCCGCCCGGCCAAGGTGCAGCGCCGCATGGCCTGGCAGGCCGTCTGCGTGGCCTTCGGGGTCATCGCCGTCTTCGGCATCTGCGGTCAGCAGATCCTGGACTACCTGCACGTCTCCGTCCCGGCGCTGATGATCGCGGGCGGTCTGCTGCTCCTGCTCATCGCGCTCGACCTGCTCACCGGCAAGACCGACGAGCCGAAGCAGACCAAGGACGTGAACGTCGCCCTCGTCCCGCTCGGCATGCCGCTGCTGGCCGGGCCCGGCGCGATCGTGTCCGTCATCCTGGCGGTGCAGAAGGCCGACGGAGTCAGCGGCCAGGTCTCCGTCTGGACCGCGATCATCGCCATGCACGTCGTGCTGTGGGTGGTCATGCGGTACTCGCTCGTCATCATCCGGGTCATCAAGGACGGCGGCGTCGTCCTCGTGACCCGGCTGGCCGGCATGATGCTCTCCGCCATCGCCGTCCAGCAGATCATCAACGGTGTGCTCCAGGTCGTCCACACGTCCTGACGCACGCATGCGAACGCCCCCGCACCGATCCGGTGCGGGGGCGTTCGTCGTCGTGTGCCAAGCGTCAGGAGGACGCACTCTCGGCCGGTCGGATCAGAATGCGCTGGCCGACAGACGCGGCCTGCTGCACGATCCGGTTGACGGAGGCCGCGTCCACGACGGTGCTGTCCACGGCGGATCCGTCGACGTCGTCCAGGCGCAGAATCTCGAAGCGCACGGGGCTTCTCCCTTCGTCAGTGTTCTCCTTGCACAGGGTTAACGAAGTGTAAGTCGCAAACATTCCCTACGCTAAGGAAATTTTTTCACTGGCTAACTACTGCCGGGTGCAGGAGTCCCAGAACGCCGCCAGCGCGGCTGCCGTGGCCGCCGGGGCCTCGGCGTTCGGGGAATGCTCCGTACCCGCGATGACCACCCGGTCCGCGCCCAGCCGCCGGGCCATCTCGTCCATCAGCGAGACGGGCCACACCGGGTCCGACTCCCCGGACAGCACGAGCTTCGCCAGGCCGGGCGCCGCGCGCGTGAGGTCGTCGATCCGGTCGGGCTCGCTGATCAGCGTCCGGCCGGTGACGATCAGCTGCTCGGGCACGGTGGCCAGCCAGCGCCCCCGCATGAAGGCCGTGAGCTCGGGGGACTCCGGCGGGGCGTCGCGCGGGTCCTGGGCGCGCATCGCGGCCCAGATCACCGGCATGTCATCGCCCATCGCCTCCAGCGCGGCGATCAGCAGCTTCGTCCGTGCCTGCTGGTCCTCGCAGACGGCGCCGGGACCGGTGCTCATCAGCGTGAGGCTCGCGAACGGCCGCGGGTCGCGCACCACGGCCGCCCGTACGATCAGGCCGCCGAGCGAATGGCCGAGCACGTGCAGCGGGCCGTCGCCCAGCCCGGCGGCCTGGGCGAGTACGTCGCGGGCCAGCTCCTCCAGGGCGTACGGGGACTCCTCGCGCGGGCCGGGGCTCTCGTGCTGCCCGCGCCCGTCGACGGCGACCACCCGGTACCCGGCGGCGGCGAGGGGCTCCAGGAGGCCGATGAAGTCCTCCTTGCTGCCGGTGTAGCCGGGGATCAGCAGGGCGGTGCCGCGCACCGGCTCACCGGCCTCGTGCACGGCGAATTCGCCGCGGGCGGTGGCCAGTCGGTACGTGCGGGCTTCGGGCGGCAGGGTGAGGCGCGGCGGCTTGCTCATGGCGCTCACGTTACTGGCCGGTCATTGCCCGCGAACAGGCCGATGGCCCGGCCCCCTGGACGGGGAAACCGGGCCATCGGCGGTGGTGCGTGCTGCTTACGCCTCCGGCGCGGCCGCGACCTTGCGGGTCCGGGTGCGCTTCGGCTTGGCGGGAGCCTCCTCGGCCACCGCGGCGGCCTCGGCGACGACCGGCGCGGCCTCGGCGACCTTGCGGGTCCGGGTACGGCGGGCCTTGACCGGCTCCACGGGCGGGGCCATCTGGAAGTCCGGCTCGGGGGCGGTCTCGACGACCTTGCGGGTCCGGACGCGCCTCGGCTGGACCGGAGCCTCCTCGGCCACGGCGACCGGGGCGGGAGCCACGACGGCCTCGGCGACGGCGGCCTTGCGGGTCCGCGTGCGCTTCGGCTTGGCCGGAGCCTCCTCGGCGACCGGGGCCTGGGCCGGAACCACGACCGGGGCGACGACGGCAGCGGGCGCCTCGGCCACGACGGCCTCGACCACGGCCGAGTCGGCCACCGCGGCGGCGGCAGCGGCGCCGGCGGACACGCGGGTCCGGCGACGGCGCGGCTTGCGCGCCTCGTCGGCGGCCGGAGCCTCGGGGGCCTCGGGGGCCTCGGTGACGGGGGTCACCGGCAGGGCGGCGGTCTCGGAGCCCAGCTCCGACCCGCTCCGCGTACGGCGGCGCTGACGCGGCGTACGGGTACGGTCCGGACGGTCCTCGACCACCGCGGCGGCGGCGGGGGCGGCCGGGCCGCGACCGCCACGGCCACCACGGCCGCCGGTCTCGCCCAGGTCTTCCAGGTTCTCGGCCTTCAGGCCGGCCCGCGTGCGCTCGGCGCGCGGCAGGATGCCCTTGGTGCCGGCCGGGATGTTCATCTGCTCGAACAGGTGCGGGGACGTGGAGTACGTCTCGACCGGGTCGTGGAAGTCCAGCTCCAGCGCCTTGTTGATCAGCTGCCAGCGCGGGATGTCGTCCCAGTCGACCAGGGTGACGGCGATGCCCTTGTTGCCCGCGCGGCCGGTACGGCCCACGCGGTGCAGGAAGGTCTTCTCGTCCTCCGGCGTCTGGTAGTTGATGACGTGGGTGACACCCTCGACATCGATGCCGCGCGCGGCGACGTCGGTGCAGACCAGCACGTCGACCTTGCCGTTGCGGAACGCGCGCAGCGCCTGCTCGCGCGCACCCTGGCCCAGGTCGCCGTGGACGGCGCCGGAGGCGAAGCCGCGCTTCTCGAGCTGCTCGGCGATGTCGGCCGCCGTGCGCTTCGTACGGCAGAAGATCATGGCCAGCCCGCGGCCCTCGGCCTGCAGGATGCGGGAGACGAGCTCCGGCTTGTCCATGTTGTGCGCGCGGAAGACGTGCTGGGTGGTGTTGGCGACCGTGGCGCCCTCGCCGTCCTCGGAGACGGCGCGGATGTGGGTCGGCTGTGTCATGTAGCGGCGGGCCAGGCCGATGACCGCGCCCGGCATGGTCGCCGAGAACAGCATGGTCTGACGCTTCGCCGGCAGGTAGTTCATGATCTTCTCGACGTCGGGCAGGAAGCCCAGGTCGAGCATCTCGTCGGCCTCGTCCAGGACGAGCGCCTTGACGTGGGAGAGGTCGAGCTTCTTCTGCCCGGCCAGGTCGAGCAGGCGGCCCGGGGTGCCGACGATGATGTCGACGCCCTTCTTGAGCGCCTCGACCTGGGGCTCGTACGCGCGGCCGCCGTATATGGCGAGGACGCGGACGTTGCGGACCTTGCCCGCGGTCAGGAGGTCGTTGGTCACCTGGGTGCACAGCTCGCGGGTCGGAACCACCACGAGGGCCTGCGGGGCGTCGGTCAGCTGCTCGGGCGTGGCCCGGCCGGCCTCGACGTCCGCGGGGACGACAACGCGCTCCAGCAGGGGAAGGCCGAAGCCCAGCGTCTTGCCGGTACCGGTCTTCGCCTGGCCGATGACGTCCGTGCCGGAAAGGGCGACGGGGAGGGTCATCTCCTGGATCGGGAAGGGGGACACAATGCCGATGGCCTCGAGGGCTTCGGCCGTCTCGGGGAAGATCCCGAGGTCTCGGAACGTAGTCAGGGTGCTGCCTCTTCTGTGAGACGCGGCGCGAGGCGGCGAGGGGGGGTCGTACCGTGCCTGGCTTGCAGTACTGCGACGTACGTACAAAGCTGCGCGGGACCACGAGCCTTCGCTCAAGCGCTTGTGCCGCTGAGGGGGCCCCTCGTGGGAGGCGGTACGTATGAACGTACGCTTCACACCGAGGGCGGTCGGGTTGGAGCCGATCGGGCCACCGACCGGGCATCCTCATTCGGATGGCCCGCCGAGTGTTCGGCAGGCGCATTACCACTGTACCCCGGAATCGCGCAGGTGTGTCGGGTGAATTCACCAGGTAGGCGCGTTTAGGTGGACTGACCAGGTGGTTCGTGATGCCTTTCGGCGAGCTATTGTGCGGAGCATGTCGACCGTAGAAAACGCATCGCCCGCCGACGACAGCGCCCCCGCCGAGGCGGCCGGCATCGCCGCCCAGGACTGGGCCACCGCCTCCGCCTCGCCCCAGTACCGGGCCGCCGTGGTGGACCTGCTCGGCGCGCTGGCGTACGGAGAGCTCGCGGCCTTCGAGCGCCTCGCGGAGGACGCGAAGCTCGCGCCCACCCTCGACGACAAGGCCGCGCTCGCGAAGATGGCCTCCGCCGAGTTCCATCACTTCGAGCGGCTGCGCGACCGGCTCGCGGCGATCGACGCCGAGCCCACCGCCGCCATGGAGCCCTTCGCGAAGGGCGTCGACGACTTCCACCGCCAGACCGCGCCGTCGGACTGGCTGGAGGGCCTGGTCAAGGCGTACGTCGGCGACTCCATCGCCAGCGACTTCTACCGCGAGGTCGCCACCCACCTCGACACCGACACCCGCGCGCTCGTCGTCAGCGTGCTGGACGACACGGGCCACGGCGGCTTCGCCGTGGAGAAGGTCCGCGCCGCCATCGAGGCCGACCCGCGCTGCGGCGGCCGGCTCGCGCTGTGGGCCCGCCGGCTGATGGGCGAGGCGCTCTCGCAGGCCCAGCGCGTGGTCGCCGAGCGCGACGCGCTCTCCACCATGCTGGTGGGCGGCGTCGACGGCATGGCCGCGGGCTTCGACCTCGCGGCCGTCGGCGAGATGTTCACCCGCATCACCAAGGCCCACACCAGGCGCATGGCCGCGCTGGGCCTGGCCGCCTAAGGCTCATCGGCGCTCGTGCGTCGGCTCGTACGCCGGCCCCGGCCGCGGAAGCTTCCGCGCCGGGGCCGAGGCGTATCCGGGGGAGGGCTACTCAGCCCCGCGTCGGAAGCGAAAACGGAGTCCGGGGGGACGACCTCCCGGTGCGCCCGCCCGGGCGCAGCAGCAGCGACAGGACCACCCCCGCCACCAGCAGTCCGCCGCCGAAGGTCGCGAAGACGGTGCTGTGACCGGGGCCCAGCGCGGTGTGCGTCAGGTAGGCCCCGAAAAGCGCTCCCAGCGTCCCGCTGACCAGCACGACTCTCGGGGAGGGCAGCCGCTGCGGGAGCGATCGCACGGCCGCTCCCGAAAGGGCCAGGCCCAGCAGGGCAGAGCCGAGCGCTTCGATCAGCAGCATGGGGTTCCTCCCATTACGTCGGGGCAAACCGGGTCACTGCGGTCCTACCCGAAGCGGAGGAATGAGAAACGGCCCGGCGGGATCAACCACCGGGCCGTTCTCTTCAGTTCTCGGAGCTGCTCAGAGCGCGCCGAAACCGACCTTGCGCGCGCTGGGCTCGCCCAAGTCCACGTACGACAGGCGGTCGGACGGCACCAGGACCTTGCGGCCCTTGACGTCGGTCAGGCTCAGCAGCGGCGCCTGGCCGGACAGAGCGGCGGCGACGATGCTCTCCAGCTCCTCGGCGCTCAGGTCGCTCTCCAGAACGATCTCCCGGGGTGCGTGCTGCACGCCGATCTTGACCTCCACGGCCTTGTCCCTCCGACGGTCCGGTTCGCGCGATCAGCCGCGCCGTTACCCGGTCCACATTAGCCCGGAGAGAGGACGTGTCAGCCGCATGGCGGACACGCTCGCAGCGAACAGCACCGCTGAGCGGCCGGTCCGCGGCCGGTCAGCGGCCGGTCAACGCCGCCTCAAACGTCCGTCGGGTGCAGCGGGAAACCGGCGATACCGCGCCATGCCAGCGAGGTCAGCAGTCCCACCGCGGTGTCCCGCGCGACCGGGCTCTCGCTGGAGAGCCAGTACCGGGCCACGACCTGCGAGACGCCGCCCAGGCCCACGGCCAGCAGCATCGACTCGTCCTTCGACAGGCCGGTGTCCTCGGCGATGACGTCGGAGATGGCCTCGGCACACTGGAGCGACACGCGGTCCACGCGCTCGCGCACGGCCGGCTCGTTCGTCAGGTCGGACTCGAAGACCAGCCGGAAGGCGCCACCCTCGTCCTCCACGTACGCGAAGTAGGCGTCCATCGTCGCCGCCACGCGCAGCTTGTTGTCGGTCGTCGACGCCAGCGCGGTGCGCACGGCGAGCAGCAGGGCCTCGCAGTGCTGGTCCAGGAGTGCCAGGTAGAGGTCGAGCTTCCCCGGGAAGTGCTGGTACAGCACCGGCTTGCTGACCCCGGCGCGCTCGGCGATGTCGTCCATCGCCGCGGCGTGGTAACCCTGCGCGACGAAGACTTCCTGGGCCGCGCCCAGCAGCTGGTTGCGCCGGGCTCGGCGCGGCAGTCGCGTGCCCCGCGGACGCGCTGCCTCGGTCTGCTCGATGGCTGTCACGCCGCCTCCCACTTTCTCTAAGAACACAGTGCGCTCTGCGCCGCGCCGCCATCGTACTTTTCGGTAACCGAATCTGGAGGGTTCAAGCCGAGTTTTCTCGCGGTACGGACCGGTCGGAGACGCTGGTCAAGGGGTAGTCAGCGGTAGTCGTCCTCGTCCAGGGGCACCACCCGGGCCTGCTCGGCCGCATCACCGTCCGCGGCCTCGCCCCGCTCCGGTGCGGCGACCGGCTCGTCCTCGCTCGGCTGCAGCTCGATCCGCTGCTCGGCCGCATCCGCCTCGGGTGCCTCGACGTCGGGCGCCTCCTGGAGCTGTTCCTGGAAGGTTTCCGGTTCTGCGGGGTCGACAGTCATGGGGCTCCCCTCCTCTCATTACGAGCGTAGGAGGATCGCGGATACCCCGCTAGGCGGATCCGCATGCACCCGCGGCGCCGCTGTGACGGCGAACACAAGAGTCCGGACGTGATCGTCTCGTAACATTGCCCCATGTCTTCGACCGAGCTTCCGGGTGTGCGGTCCACCGCCGAGCCGTCTTCCCAGGTGGGAGCCGTCCGGATGGCCGAGGGTGAGCAGCTGCGCACTGACCGGCTGCCCGGACTGGACCTGACCGTCCGGGTACGCACGCCGCTCCGTGCCGGTCTGCCGCCCGCGCTATTCGTACACGGGCTCGGCGGGTCCTCGCAGAACTGGTCCGCACTCATGGCGCGCCTCGCCGACACCGTCGACGGGGAGGCCCTCGACCTGCCGGGTTTCGGCTGGTCGCCGCCACCCGCCGACCGGGACTACTCCGTCACCGGACTCGCCCGCGCGGTCATCCGGCACCTCGACGTCGCCGACCGCGGGCCCGTGCACCTGTTCGGCAACTCCCTCGGCGGCGCCGTCTCCACCCGGGTCGCGGCCGTCCGGCCCGACCTGGTGCGGACCCTGACCCTGATCTCGCCCGCCCTGCCCGAGCTGCGCGTACAGAAGTCGGCCGTGCCGACCGCGCTGCTCGCGGTGCCCGGGGTGGCCGCCCTCTTCAGCCGCCTCACCCGGGACCTGACCGCCGAGCAGCGCACCCGGGGGGTGATGGGCCTCTGTTACGGGGACCCCTCCCAGGTGACGCCCGAGGCGTTCGCGCACGCGGTCGAGGAGATGGAACGGCGCCTGGCCCTGCCGCACTTCTGGGACGCGCTGACCCGCTCCTCGCGCGGGATCGTCGACGCGTACACCCTCGGCGGGCAGCACGGACTGTGGCGCCAGGCGCAGCGGGTGCTCGCCCCCACGCTGTTGGTCTACGGTGGCCGGGACCAACTGGTCTCGTACCGCATGGCCCGCAAGGCCGCGGCGTCCTTCCGGGGCTCGCGGCTGCTGTGCCTGCCCGAGGTCGGGCACGTGGCGATGATGGAGCACCCCGAGGTGGTCGCGACCGCCTTCCGGGGGCTGCTCGACGACGAAAACGGCAAGGGCTGAGGACGACCGTGGGACGACATAGTCGCAAGGACCCCGCCCCTGCGCCGGCGCCTGCCCCGGCCCCCGGGCCCGCGGCCGCCCCGGCGCCGGTCTTCCCGTACGAGGAGCCCCGGGCCCGGCAGCGCCCCGAACCCACCGTCATCCACCAGGGATACGTGCCTCCGGCGCGCGTCGCGTACGGCG